>JAIRML010000111.1 GCA_031258665.1 Oscillospiraceae bacterium
CCGCAAACCGCACCCCGCGAGGCGCCTCAGCGCCTCGCTCCAACCCCCGTGTTGTTGAAAAACAAAGTTTTTCAACAAATAAACGAGAATTTTGGGTTGTGGGCTGCGGAGGCAGCCCACGTTAGCCGGACGCCACCCAAAAGGGCGCCGCACGCCGCACAGAGCGGTGAGAAGCGCCCAAATCCCCCGGGAGAGTGAGAAGCATGGATCAGGACAATTTGACTTTGCTCAGCGAAGAGGACGGCACCAGGGACCGGTACCTGACCTTTGCCGTCGGCGACGAGGACTACGGCGTGGAGATCGCCTATGTGACGGAGATCATCAACGTGCAGACCATTACCGAATTGCCGGAGCTGCCGCCATACATCCGGGGCATCATCAACCTGCGCGGCAAGATCGTACCCGTCATGGACGTACGCATCCGGTTTAGCAAGGAGCCGAGGGAATACACCGACCGCACCTGTATCATCGTCGTGGACATCGGTGACGCCGGGATCGGCCTGATCGTCGACCTGGTGCGCGAGGTACTGGAGATCTCCGCCGAGCAGATTGTGCCGCCGTCCGAATCCAGGGCCACAGGCGGCAACCGCTACATCTCCGGCATCGCCAAAACCGGCGCGGACATCAAGCTGCTGATCGACATCGAACGCCTTGTCTCAGATGAGGTGGCGATCTAAGACAACACCGCCGGGCACAGTGCCCGGCAGTGTTGTCTTTAGTAACTTATTGCCGCGAAGCGGCAATAAAAAACGAGAATTTGGGTTGTGGGGTGCGCCCATCTCAGATCAAATGGTTGCGGGTGTGGATGTCCTCCAGCAACTTGAGGCAGCCGCGGTAACCGGCATAGCCCTTGTCGAAGATCAGCTTCTCCGAACAGGGAAAGGTGTGGTTGACATACTTGCACCGCAGCTCCAGCGCGGTTTCGCGCTCCAGCGCGCTTCCGTAAATCTGCGTGATTTCGTCCCGGTAGGCCCGGAGGATCTCTTTGATGCGCCACTGGTCGTTTTCCAGAAAGACAGCCGGCGGGCGGGGAAACTCCAGCGCCCCCAGGGCGGCTTCGACGGCCGCCCGCGCGTCCGCGTCCTCGATCTGGTCGGTCACCACGGCCAGCACCGGGATCTGGCCAAAATCGTTCACAAGGAACCGAAGTGTCGCCGTCACAGTGCCGGCGTCGCCGACCAGCGCGACGCGGTGCTGTTCCATGTAGCCCGCCAGTGTAGAAAAGAAACTGTAGACATACGCCTCTTCCTCCGCGATGACCGCCTCCACGCGCGCCGGGTCGAGTCCAAGTGCGCCCCCGACGGCGCGGACAAACCGGGTCGTCTCCGTGGGGCCCATGGGGCAGCAGTCGAAGCGGAGACTTTCGACACCATGCCGGTCGCGGAAGACTTGTTCGACCTCCCGCGCGAGCCAGGGGGAGAAGATCAGGTTGCAGGCGGCCCGAGCCGCCTGCCGGAAGGCGCCGACGCTCTCCTCCACGCCAAAGAACGTATTTGTCTTGACGCCCAGCCGGGCCAGGATGCGCCGGATCTCGTTCAAATTCCCCTGCCAGTAGAGGTCCTGGTATGGCACAATGCCAAAGAGGTTCACTGTGCGGCGGTCCGGGGCGCCGGCGCGTGGGCGGGTGAGAGCATCGCTCAGCACGCGCAGCGCCGTCTCATAGCCCGCGTAAGTATCGCCCTTGAACCCCGCCGTGTCCGCAAACACCAGTGGGACATCCTGAAACTCCGCGATCACGCTGCCCACATCGTCGCCGATGATCCCGGCCGTGCAGCCCGTGAGGACACAGTACAAGTCGCCGTCAAAGACCTCTATGGCCCCCCGGATTGTTTCGCGCAGCCGATCGAGCCCTCCAAAGACGATCTCTTTTTCCAGCATGACCGTACAGGGCGGTGTCACCATGTAGGACTCGGCCTTCAGGCCGCCCTGATGGATCTGCCCCAGGTGGGTCATCTGGCTGCAACCAGGCCCCGTGTGCAAGATCGGCACCACACGGGGGATCGCGAGCAATGTGCCGAGCGCGCCGCCCATGAGGCAGGAGGCGCGCGGGTTTTCTAAAATCTCAGGCATGGCAGTCCCTCTCTTCGGCGCTGTCTGCGCGCGATGCGGGCAGATGTCACACGATGTATTTGAAGGCGTTTTCGGCGTACCAGGCGTCCCGGTAGGGGAGTTTTTTGTGCGCCGCCAATTTTTTTACAAAATTTGGGTTATCCAGCGCGTCGGCCAACTTGACGGCCAGCGACGCGAGGCCCCGATAGCCGAAGGTCACGTCTTTCCGGTCCACCTGGAACACGGCGGGGACCCCTTGGCGGCGCGCCTGGTCGACGCCCATGCCGAGAAAGAGGTCCGCGTCCAGTTTTCGGATGAGATTTGCCTGTTCGTAGGCCTGCGCGCCATTCAGCGTGAGCAGGGTCTCCGGGCCGAAGGTGTCCGACAGTTTGGTGAGCTCGTCGCTCAAAAAGTCGTCGTAGAGGGCCGTTTGCACCGCGACTACCTCAAACCCGAAGTCGCGGGCCAGCGCCACGTTGGAGAGGCTGCGCATCAGGTTGGTCGTGATCACGACCCGCTTGCCCCGGATACGCTGCCGGATCTCCCGGATCTTTGGCATGTATTTGGCCCGCTCCCGCGTGAGATACGCCTCGGCCTCGGGCTCGCGGCCCACCTCCCGGGCGATGCCGCGCAGCCACTCGTCCGTCTCTTCCGAGCCGATGGGCAACACAAAGCGGGTGTAGGGGATGTCATAGGTCCGCTGCAGGTAGGCGAGCAGGTCGTCCGCAAACGCCGAACAGATGGAAGTGGAGACACGGGCGGACGCCATCCGCCGGAAATCCGCCAGTGAACCGGCAAAGGGCAGAAAATTCGCCTCCAGCCCCAGGGCCGCCAGCATCTCGGTCAGGTAGGCCCGGTCCAGGGCGCCGCAGGTGGGCAGGATGATCACATTGACTAGATTGTCCTGCCGCACCGGGTGGATGTCCCGGAAAAGATACCGCTGGATGCCGTGGAAGGCCACATCGCTGCCTGTGATCGGGATCTTGGACCGGAACCCCTCACAAAAGACCGGGACCAGCACGGCCTTCAGACCCGGTTGCATCTCTTCGATCACCGCCTCCACGTCGTCTCCAATGATGCCGGAGGCGCAGGACATCATGATCGAGATGACCTCGGGGTCGTAGCGCCGGACCGCCTCCCCGATGGCCCGCCGGAGCTTGTCCTCTCCGCCCATGATGATGTCGCGCTCGTCCAGATTGGTGGAAAGGATACGGCTGTTTTCGTGCGGCGCGCCGGTCATTGCGCGGTAAAGTTTGACGTTGCCGTTCTCCATCGCCATGCCGCCGGCACAGCCGAGCGGCGCATGGGCAATGATCACGGAGTTGTGGATGGACTGCATGACGCGCACGGCCGTCACGAGCGGGCACTGCTGCGCCTGCATGAAGGTGCGATTGACATTTTGCATGCACCCGGCTCGAAATTTGTGGTCCATCTCACAGAAGGCGCCGGCGTCCCCGTAATATGTGTTGTGCCGGCCCTCGCGATTGAGCCCTCGGCCCGCCATGGGCGACCCCCCCTTTTTTGCGTTGCTGGTGGACACAGATGCGGCCCGGTCATAGTATACATATATGTTTACATCATCATCTTTCATTTTAGCATACCGCAAAGCGGGCCGTTTGTCAAGCCCCCGCGGACCGGCGTGGTTTTCGTTTCGGCCGGGTCATTCAGCTGCGCTCCGTTCCCACGCCAAAAATAAACCATATTTTTCCATATCCGGCCTTTGCTTTGCAAAAAAGTGTCCGGCTGAGCATGAGGTTTTTTGGGCTGTGGGTGCCACCCGCGTTAGAGGCACCCAGTCCCCTGTCTGCTCAACCAATCGATCAGGTTCAGTTGATGTATACCGTCGTAGTCGCCGGTAAAATTGTCCAGCGTTATCAGGAATTTAGGGTAGTTATCCCTTGTCTGTTTCAGCGGGGCAAGCTCGCGCTCCAATGTCGTTTCATCCAAAACAGTGGCCGATACTTGATAATACTCCGTCTGTTTATCCCGCACGGCGACAAAATCAATCTCTGTACCGCGTCCCGCCTTGCCGATGTTGACCGTGTATCCCCACCGCAAAAGCTCTAAATAGACAATATTTTCTATCTGATGCCCGATGTCCTTACCCTGTGTGCCGAGAATCATATTTCGCAGGCCTGTGTCGCAGATGTAATACTTACTTTCGGATTTCAGGTGGATTTTTCCCTTGATGTCATAACGCTGCACCTTGTAGAACAGATAGCTGTCGCAAAGGGCTTCGAGATAAGTTTCGACGGTTGCCACGCCTGTGGGGCGACCATTTGAGGTCAGCGTGTCCGCTATCTTCTTTGCGGATATGGGGCTGCCCACATTGCTCGCCAAAAATCTGATGACGGACTTCAAGAGGGTGATGTCGTTTAGTTTCTTTCGTGTCATCACATCTTTAACGAGTACGGTATTATATATACCCTCCAAGTATTGGCTGTTGGCGAGGGAATTGTCCACAAAGCGGACGGCATAGGGAAACGCACCCATATTCATATATTGATTGAACCGCTCCCGCTTATCGACGGTGGACACCGCCTCGCTGTACTCCACAAAGGAGAGCGGCAGCATATCTATCTCGATATACCGCGCACTCAACTTGGTGGCAAGCTCGCCCGACAACATATGGGCATTTGACCCTGTGATATAGATGTCAAGCTTCTTTTTGAGAAACAGGCTTGACACGGCCTTTTCGTAGTCCTTGCAGTTTTGGATTTCATCAATAAACACATACGTCCATTTGCCATTGACGATGTGGGATTTCACATATTCGTGCAACTTTTTATGGTCAAGCAGTTCCGAAAAATCCTCGTCTTCCAAATTGATGAAGATGATCTGCTCGTTCATCACGCCGTCCACTTTCAGGCGGTTAATATACAATTCAAACAACGTGGACTTGCCGCAACGCCTCACCCCCGTGATAACCTTTATCATTTCTTCCTCGCGCCACATAGCGAGCTGGTCTAAATAGGCCCTGCGCTCTATCAATTTGTTCATAGCAACCGCCGCCCCTTTCCGTGTCTGTCGGCCACTCCGATAGGATTCCAACTCATTGTACCAAATCCAAACAAAAAATGCAAGAATTTTTTAAAACGAGCAATCTCTTGCAGTATTTACAAGAAATTGCTCGTTTGTCTATATCTTTATAACTCACACAATCGAGAGATCATTCGCCGTCCATTGCCAGCGCAAACCTGTGCAGCATGGCCGCAACCTCCGCTCTGGTGGCGTGGCCCTTCGGGTCAAAGAGGTTGCCGGGCTTGCCGCTGACATTTGGCCCGCGAAAACTTCCGATTTTTGGTAAATTCTCCGGGGCGTGGTGCGATGCCCGATTGGTCTTTTTCAGATGTCTATTGACAAATCCCATTGTAATAATTATAATAATATTATGCTTATCACGTAATTAGTAATTGGAGGAATAGCAATGTTCGTGGGGAGAAAGTCGGAGCTTGCCACGCTTAAAAAGCTATACAACCGCCCCGGGTTTCAGTTCGTTGTGGTGTATGGGCGGCGGCGCGTGGGCAAAACAGCGCTCATCAATGAATTTGTGAGGGGCAAACCGAATGTATTCTTTGCGGCAAGCGAAAGTTCGGCGATGGACAATCTTGTTTCTTTGAGCCGCTGTGTTGGCGGGAGTATGACAGCGCCTGTTTTCGGTGATTACGAAAGCGTGTTGACGGAAATATTTTTGCGCGCTGCGCGTGAACGTTTTGTGTTTGTGATCGACGAGTATCCGTATCTTGCCGAGGCGTATCGCGGCGTTTCCTCCCTTTTGCAGGTGCTCATCGACAAACACCAACAAAACAGTCAGCTTTTTCTGATCTTGTGCGGGTCAAGTATGTCGTTTATGGAAAATCAAGTTTTGGGCTACCAATCTCCGCTTTATGGGCGAAGAACGGCGCAGTGCAAGGTCTTGCCGTTTGACTATTTTGACTGCGCGGAGATGTATCCTTCGTTCTCGAATGAGGACAAAATCGCGCTCTATGGTGTCACCGGAGGGGTCCCTGAGTACGCCGCGCGCATTGACCCGATGCTGTCCCTTCGTGACAACCTGCTCGACTTATTGTTCGACTCTTCGGGGCGGTTGTTCGAGGAGCCGCCGAATCTTCTGAAACAGGAACTAAAAAACCCGCAGACATACAATTCGATCATCTCGGCAATTGCTTCGGGGCACACGCGGTTGAACGAGATCGCCACCGCCGCCGGCATCGAAACAAGCCAGTGCAGCCATATGTTGGCGACGCTCATCTCGCTTGGGCTGGTGAAGAAGGAGCTGCCGACGGTAAGCCCCAACCCGCGCAAGGGCATTTATTTACTGGCCGACCAAATGTTTCGGTTTTGGTATCGCTTTGTACTGCCGAACCAAAGCCGTATACTTGTCGGAATCGGCGATGTCGTCTGTGACGAAGTTTTGTCGGACCAGTTCCACGCCTTCCTCGGGTTGACCTTTGAGGAGTGCTGTAAGCAATATATGTGGCGGCTTTTGCGCGCAAAATCAGCGCCTGTGAATTTTCGTGAAGTCGGACGTTGGTGGGGAAGTAACCGTGCCGAACGCCGTGAGGAGGAGATCGACATCATAGCGTGGAACGCCACCGCCGCCATTTTCAGTGAGTGCAAGTGGCGCAGCGCCTCGACAGGCCTCGATGCGCTTGACGAACTTGTCCGCAAGTCACAAATCTTTGGGCAATTCAACGAAAAGCACCACTGGCTGTTTTCCCAATCGGGTTATACCGACGCGCTCAAAGAAAGAGCCGCACACGAGAAAAGTGTACGGCTTGTGGAGCTGTGGGAAATGTTCGCATAACACCAACGTGGGTTGCGCCCGCAACCCACAACCCAAAATTTTTGTTTTTTGTTGCCGCTCTGCGGCAACAAGGTACTGATGATGGCGACACTAGGGTTGGCGCCCGGCGCTTTGCCGAAAATCCCCCGCAGCGTTTACCGGCCGGGCCCGCGTTTGCGCGCCGTGATGAGGCGGCGCCAGGGGCGGCGGGCGGCGGCCTGGGTTTCCAGACGGAGGAGGAGCGCGAGCAGCGCGGACTGGTCCGCCGCCGTCGGCCCCTCGGGGCCGAAGCGGAGACGGCCGGCGATCTGTGTGGCGGCGGTGAACAGAGGTTCCCGGCGCTGCGCCGCGCGGTCCGCCCGCAGGCCCCACTCCAGGATTGTCTCGTCAGGCGCCGGCGGGTCGACGCCGGTCAGCCGCGCGAGCGCCACAATCCGCTCGAAGAGCCGCAGAGAGACGCGGCGGTCCGGCGGCCCCCGGCGCGCCTGCCGGAGCAGGGCGCGCCGACGCAGCACATACAGCAGGGGCCAGGCGGAGAGCAGCAGCACACCCAGCGGGATCAGCCACCGCCACGGGGCGCCCCCGTCGGGTGACGGGTCGCCGCTGGGGCCGCCGGTCGGGGTCGGCGCGGCGGAAGGCGAAGACGGGGGCGGCGGGCTCGGCGCGTCGGGGGGCGGCGTGGGTGTGGTTTCGATTCCCTCCGGGCGCGTACTGTCCCAGGGGCCGGAGAAGGAGGCGGTGGGTTCGAAGGGGATCCAGCCGAAACCCTCAAAGAAGATCTCGACCCAGGCGTGCGCCTGTTTGCCGGTCGCGTAGTAATACGGTCCGATCTTGTCGGACGACGGAACGAACCCCTCCACGTAGCGGGCCGGCAGGCCGACGGCGCGCGCCATGACCGCGAGGGCACTCGCGTAGTAAGTGCAGTAACCGCGCCGCAAGTCAAATAAAAAATAGTCGACAAAGTCCCGCGTGGGCGGCGTGGGCGGCGTGTTTAGGTCGTAGGGGAAGGTCCCGCGCAGGTATGCCTCCAGCGCCCGCGCCTTGTCATAGCTTGTCTCTTCGTCTTGTGTCAGCTCCCCGGCCAGCGCCCGCACCCGGTCGGGCAGTTCGGGGGGCAGGGAGAGGTAGTGGTTCAGCGCGACCGACTGCTCCGCCCGCATAGATGCCAAAAAGCGGTTGTCCGGGTCGGTGCGGGACGCCAGGCGGAGGGCTTTAGCCCTGCTCAGGTCGTCCAGCAGGCCGGGGTAACTGAGCCGGAGGATGTCCGCGCGCTGCGCCTCTGTCAAGTCGAGCGCGATGCTGTCCACTGTGTACCGAAATTCCCGGCCCTGTGCCGCCGTCATCGTCACATCCCCGGACCACGCGAGCTGCAGAGAACTCCGGGGGGCCTCGAACGCCGGAAGAGAGATGGCATCCGACGGCAGAAACAGCGTGCGGGTGCGCATGTTCCAATAGATGACCGTCTGGCTGCGGCGGCGCACCATGTCTGGGTTCAAACGCAGAAAGGTTCGCTTGGGCGGGGCGTCCAGCAGCAGGGACAGCGCGTGTATCCGCTCCTGGGAGAGCGGAGCTTTGTCGTCGATGGCGAGAAGGTATTCGGACTGCTCAAACAGAGAAGCGGCGCCATACAGAAAACGGGCGCCGCCATCCAGGACGCTGCCCGCCGGCGAGGAGGCGGACATCCCCCAGTAGAGCACGGAGGGGTCAGACGTCATTTCGGATGACGGATAGGGCATCAACTCGTATGGCAAAAAATACCAACTATAGTCGGACAAAAACAGATGGGAAACACCGTCAGGGTTGTCCAGACTTTTCCAGCGCTGCCCCGTATATGCGGCGTAGGTGCGGCCTTTCAGGTACGTGGGCGGCGCGTCGGCGGAGATATAGAACACCAGGCTGCCGCTCTGCTGGGCCGGGCCGCCCAGCGCGCCGCCGTCCAGCTGCCCGTCCGCCAACCCATTGTAAGTGAAGATGTCCATCTCAAAAAAACGGCTGTCCACGCCGTCAAACAGGGCCCACTGGGGGAGAAAGTCGCCCGCCCACTGGAGCAAGCGGCCGTCCCAGTCCGCGCCGACAGAGGGCGACAGCAAAGCGACCGTCAGCCCCAGCGCGCACAGCGGGAGCGCCGCCGCCAGGTGTGACAGGGTTTTGGGCGGCTGCCCGGCGCGCCGGGACTGCCCCCGGTAAGCGAACAGGATGATATACAGCGCCAGAAACAGCAAAAACAGCACAAACGCGGGCGTGGAGAAGTCCCAGGGCGAGCGCTCCAAGAGGGTGAACGCCCCGCCGCCCAGGACGAGGAGGACAGCGGGGTGCACCCGGCAGCACACCAGCGTCCCCATGACCATGCTGCTTCCCACCGAGGCCAGCAGCAGCGCCCGGTTTAGATAGTCCGCGGGCGCCGGTATGCCGGCTGTCGGTTGAGAGAGGATGTCCCACACCCACTGTACAAAAGGCGACCACTGTTCCCACAGGACGTCAAAGTACGTCAAGCCCTCGGCGGGGCCCGTGAGAAGGAGAACGACCGCGCCGATGGCGGCGAGCGCGAAAAACGCGAGCCCGGCCGCCGGCGCCCGCAAGATGAGGACCCAAAACAGCGCGCTTGCCATGAGAAGGCACAGCACAGACAGCAGGTCGGGCGGCTGCGCCAACGTGACGGAGACCGCACCAAAGAGGCTGAAAACCAGCCCCACTGTCAGCAGCCAGTCGGAGACGGCGAGCTGCCACGAGATCTTCTTCATAAGCCGCTTCCATCTTCCTTCACGGGTCCGCCTTCCCAAATCCGTGCCAGCGGGGTATTGGGAGGCGAAATATTACAATTATGATTCCGCTGCAAAAAAGCTAAGGAACGGATTGGATATTCAGTATAAAAGCCCTCGTTCACTATATTTTTGCAGTAAAATCAATTATTTCCATGTCGGCAAATTGGCAAAGAGGTTGCCGAACAACGGCGCTGGGTTGGTCACGAGACCGCGCTGGGTGAGCAATGCCTGCCGCTTGAACAGCACGGGCACAATGGGCGCCTCCTCAAGCCAGCGCCGCCAGAAAGTTTCGCGCGCGGCGGCGGCCGCGCCGGGTGCCGCCGCGCAGGCGGCATCCCAGAGCGCGCTGGTCTCCGCGTCGCGGTAAAAACCATAGCCCAGCGCGCCGTCGGCGCCGAATACCAAGGGGTTGAAATCGGGGGTCAGCGTCGCCTCGGCGTAGTAGAGGTCGAACGCGCCCTCCTTTATCGCGGTCAGAAAAGAGTTGAAGGGCAGCGCGGAGACCTCCACCGCGACGCCCATATCGCCCAGAGTCTGCGCGATACGCCGGGCGGCGGCGACGCGCTCCGCGTTCTCGGCGCCGACGATCAGCGTAAAAGAGAGAGGTTGGCGGCGGTAACGGGAGACGGGGTACTCCCATATCCCGTCCTCGTCCCAATCCTCGAGCGAGAGCTCCTCACGAAGCGCCGACAGGCGCGCGAGGTCGTAACCGTTTTGGCCGGCCAGCGTCTTGTTGTACAGCGGGCTCTCCGGCGGCAGGGGCAGTACAGCGGGCGCGGCCCAACGCCCGCCGTAGATCTCCCGGCAAATTGTCTCACGGTCGACGGCCCGTGCCAGCGCCCGCCGCAGCGCCGGGTCCCGCAGCAGCGTATGGCCGGTGTTGAAGCCAAGGTATTGGAGGATGGGTGTATCATATTCCCAGGTCTCATAGTCCCCGCCGTAGTGGATCGCGGCGGTGTCGGTGGGGTTCTGCTCCACCAGGCTGACCGCGCGGGTCTCGAAGGCATAGATGAGCTGGTCGGAGGTTTCGATGGGGATCAGTTCGATGCGGGAGATAGACGGCGTCTCCTGCCGCCACCAGTCGGCCGACGCCAGCAGATGCGGGTGGTCGTCGTCGATCTGCGGCACATAAGGCCCCGTACCGGGCGGCGCCGCGAGGTCCCCCGCGTTTTGCGGGAGGATCGGCACGGTGAGCAGCGCGGGCAGACGGGGGTTCGGCACCGCCAGCGTCACCTCCACCGTCATGGGGTCCGCCGCCCGCACCGAGACCACCTCGGACAACGCGGCGGCGTAGACGGAGTCCTGGCCACAGGCCGCCGTGAGAGAGGCCGCCGCGTCCGCGGCGGACAGCGCCGTGCCGTCGTGAAAACGGACGTTGTCCCGCAGGCGAAACAGATAGACGCGGTTGTCCAGGGTCTCGTAGGAGGCGCACAGGACCGGCGTCGGCTCGAAAGAGGCGTCCAGCGCAAACAGCCCGTCGTAGACCAGACGGTACCACTGCGCATTGAAGCGGTTGCGGTCGGTGAGCGGCCGTACCGTGTCACTCGGCAGCCACGGGATGCCGAAGAGATCGTTGCGGGGCGGGCCCGAGGGCGGCTGCAGCGGCCGGAGCGGCGTCGGGCTCGCGGTCGGAGGCGCGACATCGGGGTCCAGCAGCCAGTCGCTCAACCCCTGACAGCCCGGCAGTGACAGCAGCAGCGCCGGCAGCAGCGCCCACAAAAACGTATGGTGTCTCTTCATCACGGGCCCCCTTCGGGCGGCGGGCTCAGTTGGATGAGCGCCGCCATGCCGCCGTGCCGCGCGCCGTCGCGGCGATGGGAGAAAAAATCCTCCATCCGGCAGCGGGTACAGGCCTCCGAGAGCTCAATCTGTGCCCGCGGCACACCGGCCTGCGCCAGCCAGAAGATGTTGATCTCTCTGAGGTCGATGTGAAAGCGGTCGCCGCCGTCGTAGCGGATGTATGGAGCCACGGCCTCCCCCAGCGCGCCCGCCAGCGCCTTGGCCACGTCGGCGCGGGTCTCGAAACAGCACGGGCCGATGCACGGACCGACGGCTGCCCGCAGGCGGGCCGGCCGGCAGCCGTAGCGGTCCCCCAATGTCTCCACGGCCTTGCGGGTGATGCCAAGCGCCGTGCCGCGCCAGCCGGCGTGGACAGCCCCGACGGCGCGTTTCTCCGGGTCATAGAGGAGGATCGGTACACAGTCGGCCGAAAACACGGTGAGACAGACGCCCGGATCGTTCGTCACCAGCGCGTCGCAGTCCGCCGTCGCCGGCCGGTACAGCCCCTCGCCGGCCTCCTTGGCCGTCACGCGGCGGACCGTATCGCCATGCACCTGCCGGGCAAACACCAGCCGGCGTGTGTCGATGTCGAGAGCGCCGCACAGGCGCTCGAAGTTTTGGAGGACGTTTTCGCGGGGGTCCTCCCCCGCGCGGCCCAGGTTCAGCGTGTCAAACGGGGGCAAACTCACGCCGCCTTGTCGGGTGGAGAAGGCGTGACGCGCGCCGCCGAAGTGCGACGCTGTAGAATATTTGAGGGTGCCGTGCAGATGACACGCGAGCATAGACGCCTCCTGTGATCCCGCCCGTCGCCGGCAGGCGGGAGATTTATTCGGGTTGCGGGCTGCGGGGGCAGCCCACGTTGGCACCTTATTGCCGTGAAACGGCAATAAAAAAGAAGAATTTTGGGTTGTGGGCTGCATGGGCAGCCCACGTTAGTTCTTGGCCCACTCGCCGGTGGCGAGCGCCTTCAGATAGGCGTTGATGAAGGGGTCGATCTCCCCGTCCATGACGGCCTGGATGTTGCCCGACTCGCAGCCGGTGCGGTGGTCCTTGGCCAGCGTGTACGGCATGAACACATAGGAGCGGATCTGGCTGCCCCACTCAATGGCCTTTTGGTCGCCCTTGATGTCCTCAATGCGTTCCAAGTGCTCCCGCTCTTTGATCTCGACCAGCTTGGAGCGGAGCATACGCATCGCGACGGCCCGGTTTTGCATCTGGCTGCGCTCGTTTTGGCAGGCCACCACGATGCCGGTGGGGATATGGGTGATGCGGATGGCGCTCTCGGTCTTGTTGACGTGCTGCCCGCCGGCGCCGCCCGAGCGGTAGGTGTCCACGCGCAGGTCCTCCTCGCGGATGTCGACGGTCACATCGTCCGGCACCTCCGGCATCACCTCCACGGCGGCGAAAGAGGTGTGCCGCCGGCCCGAGGCGTCGAAGGGTGAGATGCGCACGAGCCGGTGCACGCCCATCTCGCCCTTCAGATAGCCGAAGGCGTTTTCCCCCTCGATGAGGATGACGGCGCTCTTGAGGCCGGCCTCGTCCCCGTCGAGGTAGTCGAGTGTGCTCACGTTGAAACCGTGGCGCTCGCCCCAGCGGTTGTACATGCGAAAGAGCATCTCCGCCCAGTCCTGTGCCTCCGTGCCGCCCGCGCCCGCGTGGAAGGAGACGATGGCGTTCGATTTGTCGTACAGGCCGGAGAGCAGTGTGGCGAGACGGGCGGCGTCAAGGTCCCGGTCAAAGGCGGCAAACCCCTCGCGCACTTCCGGCAAAAGGCTCTCGTCGCCCGCCTCCAGCGCCATCTCGCAGAGTGTGCTCACGTCCTCCCAACTGTTTTTCAAGCGGTCGTACCCGGCGCACTTGTCCCGCAATTGTTTGAGGCGCTGCAACACTTTCTGCGAGTTCTCCAGGTCTGTCCAGAAGTCGTCCCGGCCCGTCTCCGCCTCGAGTCTGTCGATCTCATCCCGGGCCGCCCCAAGGTCCAGTGCCGACTCCAAACCCCTGAGGTCGCTCTCCCGGGCCAGCAGACGGCTTTTGTATTCTTCAAATTCTATCATGGCGCGATTCCTTTCCGCGGGAGCT
>JAIRML010000120.1 GCA_031258665.1 Oscillospiraceae bacterium
CGCGGGGGTGGCCCGCGCCCCCCGCACGCAACCCCCGCTGTCGGCATCCCCCAAACGGTAAAACGGGGGGGCGCCGCCCCCCCCCCAGGGGGGGGGCCCGTCTCCCGCCGCGCGGCGGATTCTCCCGGGGGGCGTCACCCGGGCGCTGCCGCGTCCCGCTCACCCGCGTCCACCGGCGTCGGCGTCGGCCGCGGGCCGGACGGACCGGCCTCCGCCCCCTCGCTTTGAAACGCCGTCTGCATGTCGGCGACGTTCTTGCTGATCAGCCACGCCTCCACGTCATCCAAAGATCCGGCTTCGGTGAGCGACGGAAAAGCGTCCCGCTCATAGAGTACGCCATCCGGCTTTGCCAGGAACACAAAGCGCGTGTCGTCCGGCAATCCGTATTGGGCGACCTTGGCCAACGGGATGATCTCGTCGCCGCTTTTCAACAGGGACTCTCGGTTGTACAGCGTGGCGTTGAAGATGGCCTCGTCTCCCACCGCCGTCTGCCCGGCGACGCCCATCGTGGAGGTCTGGTAGCCGCTTTCCTCGGCAAATTTCGTGATGGCGTTTTGAAACAAGACAGTCACTTCGTCGCCCTCGGCCAGGTCGCCGCGCAAGACGCTGCCCACCTTGACTGTCACCAAGGCGCGGTAGTATTCGTCGCCGCGGCCAAACACGCCGCCCGCGAACTCTATCCTGAGATTCTGAACGTCCGTCACTGTGCCGCGAAAAATATCCATCCGCATCGTCTCGACGCCGTTGTACCCGCGCAGGATCTCGTCCTCGGTCAGGTAGGCGAGCGAAGCCTCGCTCTGTACGTTCGGCGCCTCGTCTATCGCGTAAATATTGAAGCCGCCGCCGGCCATCATGAGACCGTCCCGCGGGCGGGCGGCCACTCCGCCGGGAGCGCCGCCCGCGTCAGCTTCAAGGCCGCCGCCGGCCAAAAAACCGCCGTCCGGCGACGACGGCGTTTTCACGAGCCGCGACACGGCAGCCGCCGCCGCGATTGCCAGGCACACCGCCGCGGGGACAGCCCATCGCAGCCGCGGCGCGCGCGCCGGGCGGCGCACGTTCGCGTTGCGTGCGCCCTTGTCTTTCGAGGCGGCTTCTTCAAACATATCGTCGTCGACATGGCCGATCGCCCGCATGGTTTTTATGGCGCTTTTCATCGCAGCAAACCCTCGCTTTCCAGTTTCGTTTTCAGCCGATTCCGCACACGGAGCAGGAGCGACTTGACCTTGCTCTCGCTGCAGCCGTACGCGGCGGCTATGTCTTGGATGCTGCACAGGCAGAGGTAGCGTTTGAGGAAGATGTCCCGGCGCTCGGCGGTCTCCCCGCGGAGGAAGGCGTTGATGGCGCGGGTTATCTCGCCCTCGTCGGTTTCCTCCGGCGCGGCAAGGTCGGCCAGTTCTTCGAGCGCAAGCGCAACCTCGCCCCCGCCGCGCTTTTGGGCATGGGACGCTTCGTAGCGGTCAAGCGCGAGGTTCCGCGTTATCCGGCCCAGGAAAGCGGTCAGTTTGCCCGGGCGCGCCGGAGGTATGGCGTTCCAAGCCCGCAGCCATGTCTCGTTGACGCACTCCTCCGCATCCTCGGCACTGTGCAGAATGTTGACGGCTATCCTCCGGCAGTAGCCGCCAAATTTGCCCGACACCTCGGCCAGCGCGTCCTCCGACCGCTGCCAGAACAGTTCGATGATCGATTCGTCGTCCATGGCCGCCCCTCCTCAGTACGTTGGTACCTTATTGCCGCTTCGCGGCAATAAGGGCGACCTCCGAAAACCCCATTCGCGCGTCTTTGCGGCCGATTCCCGTTTTCGCCGCGTTGCCGGAACCCCGCCATCCACAAAGGATGGCGGGAACCCGCCGCCTTGCGAAAAACAAAAATCTCCTCGCAAATCCATCGCAAAGCGGGTTTCCGGAGGTCGCCTAAAAAACAAAATTTTGGGTTGTGGACTGCGGAGGCAACCCACGCTGGACGAAAAATGTCCCGCCTCACTTATAAAGACGGGAAAACTCCGCGTCGGTTGCGCCGGAAACGATGACCCCCGCTCGCAGACGCGCGCAAAACAGCGTTTGGGGGAGATATAAAGAAGATTGGTTGAGGGAATCGTATGAGAAAATTATCCACCGCATTCCATTTTTGTTATCAAAATATTTGGCGACAGCTGGCATCGTCCTGGAGTAGGTGACGCCCGTCGCCGGGCACCCTCCGAATCATTATCTGCCACCTGGGACTTCAAAATGTATTGACAGCGTGAGCAATTTGTGATACGATGAGATGCATAGTAACAAAACAAGAATTTTGGGGGGCAGATCCCATCTGCGGTTTGCGGAATTCATTTCCGCAAACCGCACCCCGCGAGGCGCCTCAGCGCCTCGATCCAACCCCCATGTTGTTGAAAAACAAAGTTTTTCAACAAATAAAACAAGAATTTGGGCTGTGGGCTGCGGGGGGGCAGCCCACGTTAGGGGATGACACTGTGGCAACTGCAAATATAAACGTACGAACAGACGCAGCGATAAAGGCGCAGGCACAACAAATATTCGAGTCCATGGGACTTGACTTGTCCACAGCGGTCAATCTTTTTCTCAGACAAACGGTGCGGATGAACAACCTGCCGTTTGTGGTGGGAGCGGCGTGCATTCGTCCAGATGAGCAGCAGGCAGCACCGCCGCAGGTGAGACGTAAGCCTATGTACGGTTGTGCCAAAGACAAAATATGGATATCCGACGACTTTGACGAACCGCTTGACGACTTCAAGGAGTATACGTGATGAGATATTTAATCGACACGCATGTTGCTCTTTGGCTCTTGAAAGGCGAGCAAATCTCCGAAACAGCGAAGGCCGCTCTCGATGATGTCACTGCGGAAGTGTTTGTCAGTATCGTTTCCGCTTGGGAAATCGCCGTAAAAATCGGCGCAGGGAAGCTGAAATACGATGGTGGCGTTAAGGCTTTTATCGATGATGTGAAACTGAATGAGTTTAAGTTGCTCGGGGTAGAAACATCATACATTGAGAAGATAGAAGAGCTCGAATATCATCACCGTGACCCGTTCGACAGACTGCTCATCGCTACGGCGATCGTTGATGATATGACGTTTCTCTCCGCTGACGAAAACGTGCCGAAATACGATGTAAATTGGCTCTGGTAGCCCAAATCCCAACCGTGGTGAACACAAAAGCAGTCAGATCTGAATGGCGGCGGTGTACACATAGCCGTCCGGCGCCGGCGCCGGACTCGGCGCGTCCGCCGAGATCCCCTTGACGGCGACCCCCTCGTGCGCCAGCCCCAGCACGGCGTGGCAGAGCGCGATCCCCATGTCCACCTGGTTCATCCGGCCAAACAGCGCGGCCTTCACAAGCCCCAGCCTTTTGCGGTACGCGTGGATGAACTCCCCCGCCCGCACAAAGCGCCACGGCTGGCTGTTGGCGGCGCTGGGGGCCAGCCGCACCGCCTCAAACGCGTGTTGCAAACCGGCGTCGGCCACCACCTCCTCTATGGGCTTGCGGTCAAATTCCGCCGCGCCCGCGCGCGCGAGCGGCCCGGCGGCGTTTCCGACCTTCAGGCAGATGGCGTAGCTCAGCGGCGGTTCACACGCGATGTCCTTCGGCGCCTTTCCCATGCCGAACCAGAGGCGGCCCAACCCCTGCCCATGCAGCGCCAGGTCGAGCTGCTGGAGCAAAAAGCCGATGTTCGCGTTCCCGCCGGCGGTGTCCTCGCCGTAGGCGTACACCCTGTGTAACACGCCGCCGTTTTCGGGCTCGCACACCAGCTTGTACCTCTCCTCCGCAAACAGCGGCACAAGGCCGCCGAGCGCACCGCGAACCGCGTCGATTTGTGCCGCCGACAGCGGTGTCCCTGTGTATTTCCGAATGGATTTGCGCGTGAATATGTGCGGATACAAATCGGGATGTAACATCGTGCCGCGCCTCCTGTCTACGCTTCAAATATCCAAAATCTTCCAATATCTCCACAGGCAGCGTCGCCTTTACAAAAAAATCTCCGCCAAGAAACCTTGACGGAGACATGGAGCTGGTGAGCGGACTCGAACCGCTGACCTGCTGATTACGAATCAGCTGCTCTACCTGCTGAGCTACACCAGCAAGGCCTGGGCGGCGCGGAAAACCACACCGAAGAATAGTGTATCACATTTCCCACGCGGAGTCAATGACCAGTTGTCAGCCTTGTCAGCCCGCCGGCGGGGCGTCGCCCTCCGGCGGCTCCTCGGCGGCGCTCTCCGGCAGCGCGGCGACGTCGCGCAGTTTGCGTTCGATGGCTCGGGTGCGGGTGCCCACCAGGGCGTCCAGGTCGCCGCGCGCCTGGTCCTGCTTCTTCTGGGCATTTTGCAAGATGCCCGCAAATTTAGAAAATTCTGTCTTTACGCTGCTCAGGACATCCCACACCTCGCTGGAGCGTTTTTGGATCGCCAGGCTCTTAAAGCCCATCTGCAGTGAATTGAGCAGCGCCGCCATCGTGGTGGGGCCGGCGATGTTGATGTGAAAATCCCGCTGGAGCGTCTCCACCATCCCCCGGCGCACCGCCTCGGCGTACAGCCCCTCCACCGGCAGAAACATGACCGCAAAATCCGTCGTATGAGGCGGGCTGATGTACTTGGTCTGGATGTCACGCGCCATCTGCTTCAACACGCGCTCCAGCGCCGCCGCCGCCGCTTCCACCTCCTCGGCCGCACCCGTCTCGTAGGCCCGCATGAGCGCCTCGAAGGTGTCGCCGGGGAATTTGGCGTCGATGGGCAGGTAGACCGGCCGGCCGCCGTCGCCGGGCAGCCGCACGGCGTACTCCACCACCTCCCGGGACCCCGGCCGCGTCGCCACGTTCGTCTCGTACTGTTCCGGGGCGAGGATCTGCTCCAAAATCGCGCCGAGCTGCAGTTCTCCCAACATGCCCCGCGTCTTCACATTGGAGAGCACCCGTTTGAGGTCGCCCACGCCGACGGCGAGCTGCTGCATCTCACCCAGCCCCTTGTAGACCTCCTCCAGCCGCTTGCTGACCAGGGCAAAGGACTGCCCAATGCGCTCCTCCAGCGTCTTTTGCAGCTTCTCGTCCACCGTGGCGCGCATCTGCTCAATCTGCTTGCCGCCCTCCTCTTGGATGTGGCGCAGGCGGGCCTCCATCGTCTGCCGCATGGCCTCGAGTTTCTGCTCGTTTTGCGCCGACATGCCCTGCAGCCGCCCGTCCAGGGCGGTCAGCCGTTCGCCGACGGACACCCGGAGCTGATCCTGGCTGCGCGCCAGGTGCTCGCGCAGTTCGGTCAGACGCCTGTCCTGCGCCTCGGCTGCGCGGCCCTGCGCGCCGGCAAGTGTCTCGCCCAGCGCGCCCACCGACCCGCGGACAGACGCCCCCGTCTCCTGCCGGACGGCGCGCAGCTCCTGCTGCAACTCCTGCCGCAGCGCCCGCCAGTGCTCCGCCTCCCGTTCCGAACCCAACCCGCGCCGCCGCAAGAGCAGCCCGACCGCCGCCAGCGACAGCGCCGCCCCCACACCGGACAGCGCCGCCGCCACAATGCCCCAAGCGCCCACAAACACCTTGCCCCCTCAGGCAGCGCCGCAGGAACAGCATATGTTCCGCGGCGCCGCTTTTTAATGGGAATTATTGTGCATTGTCAATTGACATCACCCGAGCGCCGTGTCCAGGAGCATCATGCAGGCGAACCCCAGCATGGCGCCGATGGTGGCGCCGTGGCCGCTGCCGCCGCACTGCGCCTCCGGGATCAGCTCCTCGACGACGACGAACACCATCGCGCCCGCCGCGAAGGACAGCGCATAGGGCAGCACCCCCCGGAGGCTGACCGCCAACACCGCGCCCACGACGGCGGCCAGCGGCTCCACCATGCCCGAGATCTGCCCGTACCAGAAGCTTTTCAGGCGCGAGAGACCCTCCCGGCGCAACGGGATTGAGACAGCCGCCCCCTCCGGAAAATTTTGGACCCCTATGCCCACGGTGAGCGCGACGGCCGACGCCCAGGCGTCCGGGTAGACGGCGGCGCTGCCGAAGGCCACGCCAAACGCGAGCCCCTCCGGGATGTTGTGCAGCGTGATGGCCATGACCAGCAGCACACTGCGCCGCCAGCCGGACCGCAACCCCTCGGGCGCGGCCTCCGGCTGCGCGTGCAAATGGGGCAGCAGGCGGTCGGCCAGATAGAGAAAGAGCCCGCCCAGCAAGAACCCGACCAGCGCGGGGGCGGGCGTCGCGCTCATCTCAATGGCGGGCGCCAGCAACGACCAGAACGAGGCGGCGATCATCACGCCGGCGGCAAAACCGAGCATCAGATCCAGCACGCGCCGGTCGATGCTTTTAAAGAAAAATACGGTGGCGCCGCCCAGCGCGGTCAGCCCCCACGTGAACAGACCGCC
>JAIRML010000147.1 GCA_031258665.1 Oscillospiraceae bacterium
GGTGAGGAACCCGGCCGCGCAAAGCGCCGTGCACTCGCCGAGTGAGAAGCCGGCGAGTGCGGCGGGCGCGAGGCCGAAAGAGGTGAGAACCCAGTGCGCGGCCATACTGACGACAAACAGCGCCACCTGCGCGTGTTCGGTGCGGGCCAGTACGGCCTCTTCTGCCTCAAAACACAGGGCTTTGGCGTCGATTCTCAGCACGTCGCCGGCCAGCGAAAAGGCGTCGCGCGCCGGCGCATACTGCTCGTACAGCGCGCGTCCCATCCCCGGACGCTGGGCTCCCTGACCGGGGTAAACAAAAGCAATGGTTGACATCGGCACTTCTCTCCCAGTATAATTGGTCTACTATCACTCAAACGATCAGCTTGTTTCAGTATACCACAAAAAATCCCTGACGCAAGAGGGGGCTTGGCATTTTGAGAGTATATATGGCCGGTACGGGCCGGTTCCTGCCGCCGGATGTCCTGACCAACGCGGACTTTGCCCGCATGGTGGACACCTCGGACGAATGGATCGTCGGGCACACCGGCATCCGGACCCGCCACATCGCGAAGACGATGAAAAATGTCGATATGGCGGAGGCGGCTGCGCGCGCGGCGATGGAAAACGCCGGCTGTACACCCGCCGACATCGACATGGTGGTGGTATCAACCGTCACGCCGGACCGGATGTATCCCGCGCTGGCCTGCGATTTGCAACACCGGCTGGGTCTGCCGGATGTCTTTTGTTTGGATGTCAGCGCCGCTTGCAGCGGCTTTATTTACGCGGTCGATCTGGCGGCCCGCCACATCCTGACCGGCGGCGCGCGGACGGCGCTGGTCGTGTCATCCGAGAAGCTCACATCCACGGTGGACTACACGGACCGCACCACCTGCATCCTGTTCGGCGACGGCGCGGGGGCCGCCGTGCTGAGGGGGGACGAGAGAGAGGGCGGAGGCTGGCTCGGGTCCTTCCTGGCTGCCCGGGGTGACGACGGCGCCGCGCTGCACTGTATGCCGGGCGGGCTGCTCAAAATGGACGGGCACGAGGTGTTTCGCTTCGCCGTGCGGGTCATGCCGGAGGCCATCGAGAAGGTGCTGGCCCGCACGGGGCACGTGATTTCGGACTGCAAGTTCATCATCCCGCACCAGGCGAATCTCCGCATCATCAGGGCCGTACAGCGCCGGTACGCGCTGCCGGAAGAAAAGATGGTCGTCACGGTCGACCGCTACGGCAACATGTCCAGTGCCTGTATCCCCATCGCGCTGGATGAGCTAAACAGGGCGGGGCGCCTCGAATCGGGCGATCTGTTTTTGTTGGTGGGGTTTGGCGCGGGGCTCACCTACGGCGCCGCCCTTTTTGAATGGAGTGAATGAGTATGTTTTCCACAAGATTTTCCCGAATGCTAGGGCTCAAATATCCCATCATCCAGGGCGGTATGGCCTGGGTGGCGGAAGCCACGCTGGCAGCGGCCGTGTCACAGGCGGGCGGGCTCGGCCTCATCGCCGGCGGCGCGGCCCCGGCCGATGTCATCCGCCGTGAGGTCCGCCGCGCGAAAGAGTTGACACAGCGCCCATTTGGCATTAACATCATGTTGATCAGCGAATTTGCCGCCGATCTGGCCCAACTCGTGCTCGACGAGAACCTGCCGGTCGTGACGACAGGCGCCGGCAGTCCGGGGCGGTTTATGGCCGCCTGGAAGGAGGCGGGCGTGGCCGTCATCCCTGTCGTCCCGTCCGTGGCACTGGCCAAGCGCATGGAAAAACTGGGCGCGGCCGCCGTGGTGGCGGAGGGATGCGAGTCCGGCGGGCACATTGGGGAACTCACAACGATGGCGCTGGTGCCGCAGGTGGCGGACGCCGTGGAGATTCCGGTGCTCGCCGCCGGCGGCATCGCGGACGGGCGCACATTGGCCGCCGCCTTCCTTCTGGGGGCGGAGGGGGTGCAATGCGGCACCTGCTTTTTGCCGGCCGACGAGTGCCAGATCCATGAGAATTATAAGAAGCTGGTCCTAAACGCGCACGACACCAGCACGATCGTCACCGGGCGCCACGGCGCCGGACACCCCATCCGGCAGATCAAAAATCAGATGGCGCGGGACTACATTGAGCTGGAGAAGAGCGGCGCTACGCTTGAGGAACTCGAGAAGGCGGCGGCCGGGTCGTTGCGCCGCGCCGTGCAGGAGGGTGACACCCGGCAGGGCTCCTTCATGGCGGGGCAGATCGCGGGGCTCGTGAAGACCCGCGCGAAGGCGGCGGACATCATCGAGACAATGTTCGCTGACGCCGCCGGGCTGCTGGCCCGCGCACCGGCGCGCGTGGGGGAGGGAACATGATGGAAGAGAGAGTTGCGCTGGTGACCGGCGCGTCCCGGGGGATCGGCGCGGCGATCGCGCGTGCGCTGGCCGCCGACGGATTTTCTGTGATGGTGGCTTGCCGCGGGAATACGGACCGCGCCGAAGCGGTGGCGGAGGCTTGCCGCGCCGAGGGCGTGTCCGCCGCTGTGTGGACGGGGAATCTGGCTGAGCCGGCCGCCTGCCGGCAGCTGGCGGAGGAGACGTGGACGCACTTCGGGCGCATCGATGCGCTGGTGAACAACGCCGGCGCCGCGCGGGACGGCCTGCTGGTGCGCATGACGGACGCGCAGTGGGAGGAAGTGATCGCGACGAACCTGACCGCGGGCTACCAGATGATGAGGCATGTCACGCCGCGCATGTTCCGGGCGCGCCGCGGGCGGATCATCAACATTGCCTCGGTGGCCGGTGTGGCCGGCAACGCGGGTCAGGCCAATTACGCCGCCGCCAAAGCGGGGCTCATCGGCCTGACCAAGGCGGCGGCCAAAGAGCTGGGCGGCCGCGGCATCACGGTCAACGCCGTGGCGCCGGGGCTGATTGAGACAGATATGACAGACACGCTGACCGATCGGCAGCGCGAAGCCGCTCTGTCGCGCGTGTCGGCCGGCCGTATGGGCCGCCCCGAGGAGGTGGCCGCCGTGGTGGCTTTTTTGGCCTCCGAGCGCGCGGCCTACATCACGGGTCAGGTGATCCGCGTCGATGGAGGCATGGCGCTTTGAGCGCTATTTTCGCAATTTCGCAATGGGGAGGCAGGAGACTATGGACCGTGTGGTGATCACCGGCATTGGCGTGGTGAGCCCGGTGGGGTTGGGCGCGGAGACCTTTTGGAACAACTTGTTGGCCGGCGTCTGCGGCATTGTGCCGATCACGCGCTTCGACACGACCGGGTACAAAGCCAAGCTGGCCGGCGAAGTGAACGACTTTCGGGCCGAGGAATTCATAGACAGGCGGGAGGCCCGCCGCATGGACCGCTACTGCCAGTTTGCCGTGGCGGCCGCGCGTATGGCGGTGGCGGACGCCGCCGCGGATTTTGCCGGGGATGCGGACGCCGTGGGTACTTACATCGGCAGCGGCATCGGCGGCATTCTGACATTGGAGGCGGAGCATCAAAAGTTGTTGGAGAGAGGGCCCGGGCGAGTGTCGCCTTTCTTCATCCCCATGATGATCTCCAACATGGCCTCCGGCGCGGTCTCTATGACCTTCGGCCTCAAGGGCGCCTCCTTTTGCCCGGTGAGCGCTTGCGCGTCCGGGGCCCACGCCGTGGGCGAGGCCTTTTTGGCGATCCAACGGGGCGATCTCACCTCCTGTCTGGCCGGCGGGGCGGAGGCTGCCATCACGCCGCTGTCATTGGCGGGGTTTTCCAATATGACCGCGCTCTCCAGCGCGGACGATCCGGCGTTGGGGCTGCTGCCGTTCGACAGACGCCGCGCGGGCTTTATCATGGGCGAAGGCGCCGGGGTGCTGGTGCTTGAGTCGAGGGAGAGAGCGCGCGCGCGCGGCGCGCGGATCTACTGCGAGGTTGTGGGGTACGGAGCGACATCGGACGCCTATCACATCACGAGCCCGGACCCAGAAGGAGAGGGCGCGGCGCGGGCCATGACCCTGGCGATGGCCCAGGCGGGGTTGTCGCCGCGGGAGATCACGTACATCAACGCCCACGGCACCGGTACGCCGCTCAACGACGCGGTGGAGACCGCGGCGCTCCACCGGGCGCTGGGCGAAGCCGCGGCGCAGGTGGCCGTGAGCTCGACAAAGTCGATGACGGGGCATCTATTGGGTGCGGCCGGGGGCATTGAGGCGGCGGCTGCCGTGTTGGCGGTGTATGGGGACGCAATGCCTCCCACC
>JAIRML010000150.1 GCA_031258665.1 Oscillospiraceae bacterium
CACGTCGGACAACGTCAGAAAGCTCCGACAACACTTCCCGGACGTGCCGATCATCGCCACCGGCGGCCCCAATGTCGACACTGTCCGCGAAACCATCGCCGCCGGCGCCAACGCCATCACTTACACGCCGCCTTCCAGCGGGGAGCTGTTTCGCATTTCGATGGACAAATACCGTCACGAGCAAGCGGGGGTTTGAGCACATCGGGCCCATCGCCCTGCGCGCGGGGGGCGGCTTCTCCCCTTTTGGGCTGTTTTTTTCAAAAAAACACTTGACAGGTAAGTGCGCGTGTTGTACAATTGTTGTATGATGATTCAACTGTTCAACTGTCGGAGGTGAGACCCATGGCAACCCAAATGGTGGAATCTGACCGCTGCGACTGCGACGCAATCCACGAGGAAGTGATCGCCGAGGTGAGAAAACAGATGCCCGACGACAATACGCTGATAGACCTGGCCGACCTGTTCAAAGTGTTCAGCGACTCCACCCGCGTGAAAATACTCTGCGCGCTGCAACACTCCGAGATGTGCGTCTGTGACATTGCCGTGCTGCTCGGGATGACAAAATCAGCCGTTTCACACCAGCTGCGCCAACTCCGCCAAACGCGGCTTGTCAGAAACCGCAAAGACGGAAAAGTGGTCTATTATTCGCTTGACGACGAACACGTGGGCAATGTCTTTGCGCAGGGTCTGTCACACGTCCGCGAAAATTAAAATTGCGCGCCCCGCGGTGTCGGCCAAAAATTTTACGCCAACGGTTGAATAAGCTGTCAATTATTCAACGGACAAAGGAGGAGGACCCATGACACAGGCTTACACGCTCGACGGGTTGTGCTGCGCGAATTGCGCGGCCAAGATAGAACACCGCGCGACAAAACTGAATGGCGTGAAGTCCGCAACCGTCGATATGATGGCGCAAAAACTCACGATCACGGCCGACGACCCGTCGCGATTCCCCGCGCTGCTGAAGGAGATCACCCAGATCGCGGCGCGGATCGAGCCGGACATCACGGTCTCACTGATCGAAAAACGAGAATCCGCGCGCAAAGCCACCGCAGAGGAGCGCAAATCGCCGCTGTCAAAAATCCTCATGGGGGTCGGCGTTGTCCTGTTCGCGGCCGGCATGGCCCTTGCGCTGGATCCGCGGGCCGAACTCGCCATATTTTTCGCGAGTTACCTGCTCATCGGCGGCAAAGTCGTCCTCTGTGCCCTAAAGAACATCTCAAAAGGGCAAATCTTCGACGAAAATTTTCTCATGACCATCGCCACAATCGGCGCGTTTGCCATCGGCGAATATCCGGAGGGCGTGGCGGTTATGTTGTTCTACCAAGTCGGCGAAGCCTTCCAGAGCTACGCCGTGGGGAGGAGCCGCAAGTCGATCACCGCGCTGATGGACATCCGCCCCGACTTCGCCAACCTGGTGACCCCCAACGGCACAGAGAGAGTCTCTCCCGAAGATGTAAGTGTCGGCGATTTTATCGTTGTAAAACCCGGCGAAAAAGTCCCGCTCGATGGCGCCGTGGCGGAGGGGCGCTCCGCGCTCGACACCTCCGCGCTGACCGGCGAATCCCTGCCGCGCGACGTGAGCCCGGGCGACGAAGTCCTGTCCGGCTCGATCAACAAAAGCGGCTTGCTCACGATCGAGGTAAAAAAACCATTTGGCGAGTCCACGGTTTCTAAAATCCTCGAACTCGTGCAAAACGCCAGCGACGCAAAAGCCCCTGTAGAAAACTTCATCACCAAGTTTGCGCGCTACTACACCCCCGCCGTGGTGTTGGCGGCGGTCGCGCTGGCTGTCATTCCTCCGCTGGTACTGGGCGGCGGCTTTGCGGGCTGGATCAACCGCGCGCTCGTGTTCCTCGTGGTGTCCTGCCCGTGCGCACTCGTGATTTCGATCCCGCTGAGCTTTTTCGGCGGCATCGGCGGCGCCTCGCGCCATGGCATCCTCGTCAAGGGCAGCCACTACCTCGACGCGCTCCACAACGTGGACACCGCCGTGTTTGACAAAACAGGCACGCTGACCAAAGGCGTATTCACCGTGACAAAAATCGCGCCCGCAAACGGCTTTAGCGCGGATAAACTGCTCGCACTCGCGGCCGAAGCGGAATCGGGCTCCAACCACCCGATTGCGCGGTCTATCGTCAGAGCATACGGGCAGCCGGTGGGCGGCGCCAGTGAGTACGAAGAGGTCGCGGGGCACGGCGTACGCGTAAAAATCGGCGGCAAGACGGTGCTCGCGGGCAACGCGAAATTGCTTGACGGCATCGCGTTTGAAGAGCCGGATACCGTGGGCACAGTCATCTACCTGGCGGTCGACGGCGTATTTGCGGGGCATATCGTCATAGCGGACGAAGCAAAGTCCGACAGCAAAAAAGCGATGGCGGCGCTCAAAGCCGTCGGCGTGAAAAAAACGGCCATGCTGACAGGCGACAGCCGCGCTGTCGCCCAAGAAATCGGGCGTGAACTTGGGCTCGACACAGTTTGCGCGGAACTTCTTCCGCAACACAAAGTCGAGCAACTCGAAAAGCTGTTCGAAACAAAGTCGGGCAAAGGCAAGCTGCTGTTCGTCGGCGACGGCATCAACGACGCGCCCGTGCTGGCGCGGGCGGACATAGGCGTCGCGATGGGCGGCGGCGGCTCCGACGCGGCGATCGAGGCGGCTGACGTGGTGTTGATGACGGACGAACCGTCAAAAATCGCGCATGCCATCCGCATTGCCAAAAAGACGCGCACCATCGTGTGGCAGAACATCGCTTTCGCGCTGGGCGTCAAGGGCGTGATCCTCGTGCTGGGCGCGCTTGGGATCGCGACCATGTGGGAGGCTGTGTTCGGCGACGTGGGCGTGGCCCTCATCGCCGTGCTGAACGCCATGCGCGCCATGCGGGTAGCGGCGCCATAACCAGAGGCCCTACGCCTCCCAGAGGACGACGCCGCCGCCGGCCAGGCTCTGAGAGACATCGATCAGGCGCTGGTTGGCGCTGCCGCGGAAACGCCGATGGTAGCTGCGCTCCTCCCGACGGTAGCGCCCGTCCACAAGGACATCCGTCTCGGCGAGCAGGCCGTTCCAGGCCGGATCGTCCGCCGCGCGCAGTTCCTCCCAGGTGTAGCCCGTATATACCCAGACATCCAGCCCCAGCGCGCGCGCGCGCCGGGCCAGCGCCGCCAGCGCATCCGCCTGCAAAAATGGCTCGCCGCCCGAAAAGGTCACGCCTCGCAGCAATCCGTCCGCTTGCATCTCCGCCAGCAGCGCCTCCGGCTCCGCCTCCTCGCCGCCGTCCGTCGGCCAGGTGTGCGTGTTGTGGCAACCCTCACAGCGATGGGGGCAGCCCTGTGTGAAGATGACATAGCGAAGCCCGGGGCCATCCACAATCGACTCCCGCAACCGCCCGGCCACGCGCAGCTTGCCTGTCCCCCGCATCTCGCACCCCCCTGTCCACAACCACTTATAACCCAACGTGGGCTGCCCATGCAGCCCACAACCCAAGTTCTTGTTTTTTATTGCCGTTTCACGGCAATAAGGTACTAAAAATTACCAATATGACGCCGTAACACACGGAGGAGACCACACCGAAGACAATGACGGGGCCGGCCACCGTGAACAGACGGGCGCCGGTGCCGAGCACGAGGCCCTCACTGCGAAACTCCATGGCGGGCGACACGACGGCGTTCGCAAAGCCGGTCACCGGCACGAGGGCGCCGGCGCCGGCGAGGCGGGACAACCTGTCGTAGACGCCGAGCCCGGTGAGCAGCGCGCCCAAGAAGATGAGGGTGACGGAGACGGCGGCGCCGGCCTCCTCCTCCAAAAGACCCAGCGCCCCATACAGGGCAAGCAGCCCCTGCCCGCCCGCGCAGATGAGACCGCCCGCGACAAAGGCACAGGCCATGTTTTTGAGGAGCGGTGACCGCGGGCTCCGCCGATCCACCAGGCGCGCGTATTCCTCATTTGAGATGTCCGGCAAAACGATCCCCCATTTCGTGTTATATGAGGGTGTCCGCCTTCCGCCGTCCGCCGGA
This sequence comes from Oscillospiraceae bacterium, assembly GCA_031258665.1. Lineage (GTDB taxonomy): Bacteria > Bacillota > Clostridia > Oscillospirales > UBA929 > JAIRTA01. The sequence continues at coordinate 4,012 of JAIRML010000150.1, forward strand.
CACCCTCACTCATTTTGTGCGAAACGGGCTGTTTGATGCACAGGTACACGAATGGATTCATGTGCCGCATGCGCGCTCGTAATACGCGTAGAAGAAGGCGACGCCTTGGTAATGTTCCGCCTCTGTCCGCGAGACAAGGCGCCAGCCTGACGCGCTGTCCAGGTTGGGAAAGAAGGCGTCGGCCGGGCCGAGATCGGCTTCGATCTTCGTGATGTGGGCCGCCCGGCAGTGCGGGAGCAGCTGCTCGTAGACGGACTGCCCCCCCATGACAAAGACCTCGCCGCCCTCCGGCGCGCGCAGGGCCAGCAGCGCCGAGAGCGATATCGCCTCCGCGCCCGGCAGCGGGCGGTCCGGTGTGCGGGTGAGGACGAGATTGCGGCGGCCCGGCAGGCCGTGCCCGCCGGGCAGCGACTGAAACGTGCGGCGGCCCATGACCACCGCGTGCCCGAGCGTCAGCGCCCTGAACCGGCGCAAGTCGGGCGGCAGAGGCAGCAACAGACCACCGTTTCGTCCGATCCCCCAATGTATGTCCACCGCGGCGATGGCCGTCATCTTCGTCACACCGCAACCGGGATGACGCTGTCGAACGGGTGATAGACGTAGTCATC
>JAIRML010000238.1 GCA_031258665.1 Oscillospiraceae bacterium
GGCATCGCCTACGGCATGTACCGGCTGTTTTTCATCGAGACGCCTGTCTCCTACGCGACGGAGTTTATCTCCACCGGCACGCTGGAGACCCGCGTCAGCGGGTGGGGCAACATACGGCCCGTCGAGTCCTCCGACATCGCGGTGCAGAGCCGGGGGCGCGTGCTGGAGAGTTTCTTCAACGCGGGCGACCCGGTGCAGGCGGGCGATCTGCTGTTTACGCTGGACTCGGAGACCCTGGACAACGAGATCGCCGAGATCCAAAAGAAGATCGACGGCCTGGCGAGAGACCTGACGGCGATCCAGGGCGACCGGCAGGAGATGATGAACAACCTGGAGCTGAAGGCGCCCTTCGCGGGCCAGCTCGTCGACGCCGAGGCGCTGAAAGTGGGGGACACCGTGGCCGTCGGCGCCAAGGCGGGCCGATTGGTCGACAACCGGACGCTCTCGCTCTCGCTCTACTTCAGCTACGCCTACGAGAGTCTCGTCCGCGCCGGCATGACAGCCCGCGTGTCGGTGCCCGCGTATATGTCGGTGGTCGAGGGCACGGTGACGCAGGTCAACAAAGTGCGGCGCGTGTCGCCGGAGGGTGTCATGACCTTTGAGGTCCTGATCGATGTGCCAAACCCCGGCTCACTCGCCGACGGCATGGGCGCCAGCGCCTCGCTGCAGGCGGGCGGCGAGGAGATCCTCCCGAGCGAGGCGGGCCAGCTGGCCTACAAGCGCGCCGAGGACCTGATCATCAAGGCCCCCGGCGTGCTCCAAGCGGTGAACCTCGTGAACTATCTCGATTACCGGGCCGGCGAGACACTGTGCCGCATCGAGTACAAGCAGGACAACGCCGAGGCGGAGTCCCTCGAAAAGCAGATCCAGGACCTCGAAAAAGAGATCGAAACCAAGCGCGAGGGGTACAAAACCCTGCGGGTCACGGCCCCCATCGAGGGCACCGTCATGTACAACAACCTGATCCCCGGGAATACCGTGGAGCCGGGGCTGGCCGTCATCTCCATCGCGCAGCTCCAGAAGATGATGGTCGAGGCCCAGGTGGACGAGCGGGATGTGGGCAAGGTGCAGCCCGGGATGCCGGTGGAGATCACCGTCTGGGGCCCGAACGGGCAGAGTGTCATGACCGGCTCCGTCAAATCGGTCAGCATGCAGGCCGGCACGGACCAGTCCGGCATGGGGTCCGGCTACTTCCCGGCCATCTTTGAGATCGACAACTACGACGGCACGCTGATGAGCGGCATGGGCGTCGACTACCGTCTGGTCGTCGAGCGGAAAGAGAATGTCCTGGTCGCGCCGGTCATCGCGGTCAAGAACACGGAGCAGGGCACCTGCGTCTTTGTCAAGGCCGACGCGCCGCCGGAAGGCGCCATCACGCTGGAGGGCAGCATCGTGCCGCCCGGCTTCTACGCCGTGCCCGTCACCTGCGGCATCGGCAACGAAAACGGCATTGAGATCATCTCCGGCGTCGCGGACGGGGCCGAGGTGTTCACGCAGATCACCCCCTACGACGAGAACAACCCGGACGGTATGGGCGGCGTCGTGGTGGCGGGCGCGCTGGCGGCGGGCCTGCGGGTGGCGGCCTATGGCTGAGCCGCTGATCGATGTCCGGGAGGTCTACAAGATCTACCACGAGGGCTTTGAAAACGAGGTGCGGGCCCTGGACGGCGTCAGCCTGAGGGTCGACCGCGGCGAATATGTGGCGATCGTGGGCGCCTCCGGCTCGGGGAAATCCACCCTCATGAACATATTGGGCTGCCTCGACCAACCCACCTACGGCGACTACCGCCTGGGCGGCGCTCTGGTCTCGGACCTGCCGGACCGGAAGCTGGCCCGCATCCGCAACCGGGAGATCGGCTTCATCTTCCAGGGGTTCAACTTACTGAACGGCCTCACGGCGCTCGAAAACGTCGAGCTGCCCCTCGTCTACCAGGGCGTGCGCGGCGAGCGGCGGCGGGCCATGGCCGAGGACGCGCTCCACCGCGTGGGGCTCGAACACCGCATGAGACACAAGCCCGGCGAGATGTCGGGCGGCCAGCAGCAGCGCGTCGCCATCGCCCGGGCCATCGCCGCCAAACCCGCGATCCTCATGGCCGACGAGCCGACCGGCAACCTGGACTCCCGCACCGGCGAGCACGTCATCTCGATCTTAAACGGGCTGCACCAGGAGGGCGTCACCATCGTGCTCATCACGCACGACAACAACGTGGCGCGGGTGGCGCGCCGGCGCGTCTGGATCATGGACGGGCACATCACGCGGGACGAGACGGCGGACAGCGGAGAGGGGGCGGCCGGATGAAATTCGTACAGTCCTTTAAAATGGCCTTCAAATCCATCCTGGCCAAAAAGGGGCGCGCCGTCCTGACGATGGTGAGCATCTTCATCGGCGTGGCCGCCGTCATCATCATGGTGTCGCTGCAGCAGGCCCAGACGGACTACTGGATCGAGTACATGCGCAACATGGGCACCAACCGCATTCAGGTCTACGCCAGCATGTGGGGCGGCAAAGATTTTACCAAACAGCTCTACGACTTCTGCCTCGGCATGACAGACCTTGTCGAGGGCGTGACGCCCAGCCAGACACTGTGGGGCACCCAGATGCGTTACGGCGCGAAAAGCATGAACGCCAACATCTACTTCGGCTCGGAGCAGTACGGCGTCTGCACCAACGCCACCCTCACGGCCGGGCGCGACCTCGGCTACATGGACATCGAGAAGATGAACCGGGTCTGCGTCATCGGCTCGGCCGTCAAAGACAAGCTCTTTGACTACCAAGACCCCATCGGCGCGCGCGTCACGATCAACAACCAGAGTTTTACGGTGGTAGGCGTGTACAAACAGAAGTTCGACGGCTCCGAATATTCCGAGGACAACATCGTCCTCGTGCCCTACTCGCAAAGCCGGCTGCTGGCGCGCAACACGCGCATGGAACAGTTTGTCGTCAAGGCCAAAGACACCGCCTCCACCGACAAGGCCATCGACCGGCTCAAGATCTACCTGATGGCGATGTACCGGGACCGCCCCTACGCCGGGTACGATGTCTACAGCATGAACCAGTCCAGCGAGGAGGGCAACGAGCAGGAGCGGCAGAACATGCTGATGTTCGGCGGCATCGCGGCCATCTCGCTGCTGGTCGGCGGCATCGGCATCATGAACATCATGCTGGTCACCGTGACCGAGCGCACCCGGGAGATCGGCGTGCGCAAAGCCATCGGCGCCGAGCGGCGGAGCATCATCTCGCAGTTCCTCATCGAGTCGTCTCTGGTGTCGGCGCTGGGCGGGGCCCTGGGCGTGATCTTGGGCATCCTGGGCACCCTCGTCTGGATCAAGATCAGCCAGGACAAGATCTTCTACCCCTCGCCGTTCATCATGCTGCTGGCGTTCGGCGTCTCCGTGGCCCTCGGCATCGTCTTCGGCCTCTACCCAGCCGCCAAGGCCTCCCGCCTGCAACCCGTGGACGCGCTGCGCAACGAGTGAGGGGTGTGTGAATGCTGGGGCATTCACGGGCTTACAGCCGGTGGCCGCGCTGCGCGTGGCGTGCGGGCGCGGCGCGCCCTCACGCCACGCGGATGTGTCCCCGTTTATACAAAAACCGACTCCCGTAATAGGTGATCGGCAGGAGCATGAGGATGACGAAGCCGCGGAAAGAGGACATGATCACCCCGCGGCCCGGCTGCCCCAACGCGGCGTCGAGGCCCAGAAAGAGGCTGATCTCCCGGTCGAACCGCGCGATCAGCAGCGTGAGGACGGCGGGCGGGAGCAGCCCCTTCCAGCGGCCGATCGCGCGCAGACCGCCGCCGAGGGACCGGCCCAGCGCGCCGGCGGCCAGCGCGCCGAACAGCGCGGGCAGCACATTGGCCGAGACAGTCCGCACCGCGGGCTGCGTCAAGATGGGCTGCAGCGGCACAAACAGCACCATACAGACCACCACCAGCCCCATGACGAGGAGAGACGACACGCCGACCGCCAGGGCGGCGATCACGTCGGCGTCCTCGGTGCCGGCCTCCACTTGCAATTGCTTCAGCGCGTTCCCGGCCACCGGCAGTTTGATGTTGATGATCTCCCCCGTGATGAAGGACAGATACACGGAGCTGCCCAAGATGGGCGTATAATAGAGCACCTCGGAGAGGCTCGACGGCACAAAAATCATCAGCAGGGGCAGCGCGGTCTGAAAGACCCGCCCAAACGAGGGCAGGCAGTCAAACCGGATGCCCAGCAGGGTGGGGATGCCCAGCATGATCAGCAGGGCGCCCGCCGTACCCCAGCGCCCCAGCCTGTGCATGGCCCGCAAATGCCGCGCGCGCTCCAATTCCATTTTTATGCCGCCTCCTTACAAGGCGCCTCCTTCGAGACGCGCAGGCGGGGTGTTATGACAGCAGTTCGGTCCACAGCAGCGACGACGCCATGGCCGCCAGCATACAGAAGACGGGCGCGAACTCCGAAAGCCAGGGGAACCGGCTGTGCCAGCCCCCGCGGCGCAGCGCCGCGGACAGCGCCGCGGACAGCGCCGCGCTGGTGAGCAGCGTCAGCAGGGAAACGGAAAGCGAAAGCAGGAGCGGGACGGTCATCGCGAGGAAGATCGTGGCCATGAACGCGCCCGCGCCCAGCGCGCCCGCGCGCGGGTCGCGCCGCCGCAGGTTCAGCGTGCCCCGCTGGACGCGCGGCGCCAGCGCGACGGCGCAGACCATGCCGCCCAAGCTCCCGACGGTCATGACATACAAGGCGAGGACAAATGTCTCCGCCGACGCCCCGGCCGCCCCCGCGGCGCCGGTTGTCTCGATCACCATCTGGGCGGCCATCAGCTCGTACACCGTGTTGCCGACAATGGACAGCCGCCACCAGGAGACCGGGACGCCCAGCATGGGGACAAGGCTGAAAAACCCGATCACCACGGCGGCGGCGGGCAGCAGCGTACACGAGAGAGCGCCTTTGACCACGCGCCGGAGCTGCGCCCGCGTATAGCCGATGCGCAGCGCGCGCCGCCAGGACCTTCGGAGGAACAGCGCGATGAGAACGGTGATGTAGAGAACGCCGGCCGCGACCAGCAGATATGTCAGTGTGTGCCCGGCGAGCGCGAAGTAGCTCATACCCCCGCCTCCGCCGCCGTGCCGGCGGTCTCCCGGCCCGCGTCGGGGGATCTGATGAGCCGCATGTCCGCCGCGATGCGCACGGCGTCCGCCCGGTTGACGGCGCCCAGTTTATTGTATATACTTTTGATGACGCCCTTCACCGTGTTGTCCGAGAGGTAGGAGGCGGCGGCGATCTCCACCCGCGTGAAGCCCTGCGCCAGGCTGTTCAGCACCTCCCGCTCGCGGTGAGAGAGCCGGACGGCCGGGAGTTCCTCTCCGCCCGGCGCGCTGTAGCCCCTGACAAAGAGCGTCAGTTTTTTGGCGTAGGCGGAGGACTTGCGGCGTATGGCCTCCAGCCAGGACTTTGAGAGCGTGCAAGACATGTCCTCCAGCGCGGCCCCGGCCAGCGTCCGCATGTCCCGCCCCATCTCGATAAACGGCATGTCGAGGTCCTCACTCCGGGCGATCGCGCGGGCCTCCGCGAGCGCGCGCAGCGCGCCCGGCTTGTCCCCGGTGCGGTAGAGGCAGACGGCCCGCAGCACGGTGAGTTCCAGTTTCCCCATCAAAAAATCCTCCACCCCCCGCAGGGCCTCCCGGTTTTCGAAGAAGGTGAGAACCAGATGATACCGCTTTTCCGCCATGTGGTACTTGGCCCGCACGATGTTTTCGAGCCCGTAGATGAGCGAGTTTAAGTCGCTCTTCGCAAAGTCGTTCCTGAGCCAGACGGCGATGTCGCCGAGGCGTCCGATCTGCGCGAAGAACCAGCCCGCCGTGATGTCGTACAGCGTCCCGCTGTTGAAGAATTCCGGGTGCTCGCACAGTGTCCCGATCCGGGCCAGCAGGCAGCGGGCCCTCTGCGCGTCCCCCGCGTGGATGGCGATCCGGATCAGGAAAAACAGCCCCCGGACCTCCACCTGAAACTGCTCCCGCTCCCGTGCCTGGTCGACGGCCAGATGGGAGAGCCGCTCGGCCTCTTTCAGGTCGTTTTTGAAGTAGGCGGTCTCGGCGGCGGCGAGGGCCTCGGTCCCGGACAACATGCCGTTTTTCGCCTTTGTCACATAGTGCGCGTAGCGGGCGTAGATCATGTTCGCGCGCGCGAGGTACCCCCGCTCGGCCGGGTAGGAGACCCGGTTCACATAGGAGCTGATGAGCGTCCGCTCGGTGGGCCCCCGGGTCATGCCGCCGCTGAGCTGGAAGTACCGGTAGCCCATCTCGCAGTGGTAGGAGTGGTCCATGATGTTTGTATACAGGGCCGTGAACAGCCCGATGTAGCCGAGCTGCAGGTGGCATTCCGAGAGCAGCCAGCAGTGCATCTGCGTGGACGGCAGCTGCTCGTAGCGCCGGATGATCCCGCGCGCCTCCTCGGCCGCCTCGTCGAAACGCAAGAGGCTCTGGAGTGTCTTGTTTTTGATGATGTACAGCTCCACATGGTCGCGGTAGGCGTGTTCCGGGAGTTTTTCCAACAGCGCGAGCAGGAACTCCGCGTCGCGCTTCGACGTCATCCGGGTCATCGGGTAGGCGACCTCGGCCACGCCCCGGTAGTCGCCCGCTTTCTCGTAGTAGGTGACGGCGTCGATGGCGTAGTCGTTGGCGGCGCACCAGCGCGCGGCTTTGGCGTAGATGTCCCGCTGCTTGTCCGGCGTGAGCCGGCTCTGCTTCTGGCGCAGGAACTCGAGGAAGAGATGGTGGATCTGGTAGGCGTCCGTGTAACTGTCGTACCGGATGAGGAAGCTCATCCGCCCGATCTGCGCCGGCAGAGACTCGTCCGGCGCCAGCGTCCGCAGCAGCTCCATCGGCAGGTGTTCGAGGAGAGAGAGCCCGATGAGAAAGCGCTGCAACGGCTCCGGGGCCACCGAGAAGATCTCCGCCTCGATCAGTTTGAAGAGATTCAGCCGCATGGCGGACAGCGCGTACGCCTCCCCCGCCGGGCCGTTTTTGAGCGCGAGCGCCAGCAGGCTGACGGCAAAGGCCCACCCCCCGGTGGCCGCGTACGCGCCGGCGGCGGTCTGCGGTGAGAGCGTGACCCCCAACATCTGAAAGTACCGCAGCATCTCGTCCTCCCGAAAGCGCAAGTCCTCCTCGCCGATCTGAAACAACTGCCCCCGGGCCATCGGGCTGATCAGATTGATGGCCGGCTCGTTGCGCGAGATGAGCACGACGGAGACATCTTGAAACGGCGCGGCCACGACCTCCACAAACCGCAGGATCGACGGTTCCCGGATCAGATGGAAGTCGTCGAGGACAATGACGTACCGCGTCTCCGGCGGCGCGCCGGGCAGCGCCCGGTACTGCGCCAGCTGCGCCTTTGTCTCGGGAAACCCTATGGCCTTCATCTGGGCCGCCAAGGCCCGGTCATACCCCGCAACCGCCCGGGTAAATGTGTCCCAAAACCGTCCGACCAGGTTGTCCGCCGCGGAGAGCGGCAGCCAGAATGTCACCGCCCCGCAGGCCCTCAGAAACGAACCCACCGCCTGTGTCTTGCCGAACCCCGGGCCGGCCACCACCGTGACCATCTCGCTCTGTATGGCCCGGCGCATCAGGCTGTGGATATGCGGCCGCTCCAGATAGGCCTGCCGCCCGGACATGACGTTCGTACTGTGGGTAAAAAATGACTCCCGCATGGCAGTGCCCCCTTTCCCGGATGCCGCGCGCGCGGAGTG
>JAIRML010000195.1 GCA_031258665.1 Oscillospiraceae bacterium
CCCCACCACGACATCTATTCCATCGAGGACCTGCGCCAGCTCGTCTATTCGCTGAAAGAGGCGACGGACTACAAAAAACCAGTCATTGTAAAGATCGCCGCTGTACACAATGTCCCGGCCATTGCCAGCGGCATCGCGCGCAGCGGCGCGGACATCATCGCCATCGACGGGTTTCGCGGCGGCACCGGCGCGGCGCCGACGCGCATCCGCGACAATGTGGGCATTCCGATCGAGCTGGCGCTCGCCAGCGTGGACCAGCGGCTGCGCGACGAGGGGATCCGCAACGACGTGTCCATCGTCGTCGGCGGCAGTATCCGCAACAGCGCGGACATCGTCAAGGCTGTGGCCCTCGGCGCGGACGCCGTATCTGTGGCGACTTCCGCCCTGTTGGCCCTCGGCTGCCACCTGTGCCGAACCTGCCAACTCGGCAAATGCAACTGGGGCATTGCCACCCAGCGGCCCACATTGGTGAAGCGGCTGAATCCGGAAGTCGGTTTTAAACGCCTTGTGAACCTTGTCACCGCTTGGCGGCACGAGATCATGGAGATGATGGGCGGCATGGGCATCAACTCGATCGAGGCCCTGCGGGGCAATCGCCTGATGCTGCGGGGCGTGGGGCTGAATGAAAAAGAACTGTCGATCTTGGGGATCCAGCACGCGGGCGAATGAGCGGATGCGCTGGTCGCACGCGGGGGCGGCAGATATGTAAAGGGAAGAGGCATTACATATATGAAACGGATCTACGTCAACGAGAAATGGTGTCTCGGCTGTCATCTGTGCGAATATTACTGTGCCTTTGCAAACTCTGGCTCGGACGACATGGCCAAGGCGCTGATGAACCGGCGGATCAACCCCCGGATCCAAGTGGAGGAACGCGGCGGCATCAGTTTTGCCGTCTCCTGCCGCCACTGTGAGGAACCTCTGTGCGTCAAGAGCTGCATCACCGGCGCGCTCACCAGTGAAGGCGGGATCATCACCATCGACAAAAACCGCTGTGTGGCGTGTCACACCTGCGTCCTCGCCTGCCCTTACGGGACAATCATGCCCTCCGACGACGGGATGATGCAAAAGTGTGAACTTTGCCTGAAAAACGTCATTGGCGAACCCGCCTGTGTAAAATATTGCCCCAACAGGGCGATCGTCTACGAGGATTCCGCTGCGCAATAGCGCCTTGTTTTTTGCTGCCGCTTCGCGGCAATAAAAAACAAGAATCTGGGTTGTGGGCTGCGGGTGCAGCCCACGTTGGTACTTTGTTGCCGCGAAGCGGCAATAAAAAACAAGAATTTGGGTTGTGGGTTGCAGATGCAACCCACGTTGGAGGGGGATGTATATGAAGGCGAAACAGTACTTGATCATCGGCAATTCCGCGGCTGCGATCGGCTGTGTGGAGGGGATCCGGCGGCTGGACAAAGCGGGCGCGGTCACCGTGGTCTCGCGTGAGCCGTATCACACCTACTCCCGTCCGCTCATCTCCTACCTGCTGAGCGGCAAGACGGACCGGCAGAGGATGCGTTACCGCGACGCCGATTTTTACGAGACACACGGTGTCACGCCTCTGCTGGGGTGCACGGCGCTCTCGCTGGACGCCGCCAAGAAGACGATCTCGCTGGACGACGGGCGGACGCTCCCCTACGACAAGCTGCTTGTCGCCACCGGTTCTGTCCCCTTCGTGCCTCCGATGGAGGGGCTGGACACGGTGTCCAAGAAGTTTACCTTTCTCTCTCTCGGCGACGCCGACGCGCTGGCGGCCGCCGTAACGACGGACAGTCGAGTCCTGATCGTCGGCGCGGGACTCATCGGGCTCAAGTGCGCAGAGGGTCTCTCCGGGCGGGCGGGTTCTCTCACGGTTGTTGACCTCGCGCCGCAGATCTTGCCCAGCGTTCTCGACGAGAGGGCGGCGGCGCTTGTGCGGGCGCACATCGAGCGGCAGGGCGTTTTGTTCCGTCTTTCCGCTTCGGTCGCGCGGTTTGAAGACGGCGCGGCGCACCTGACCGACGGCTCTGTGGTTCCCTTTGACGTTCTGGTCTTGGCGGTGGGCGTGCGGCCCCATGTGTCGCCGGCCCGGGAGGCGGGCGCGGCGGTTGGCCGGGGGCTCATCACCGACGAATACATGCGCACGAATCTCCCCGACGTCTACGCCGCGGGCGACTGCACCGAGAGCCTCGACATCACGAGCGGCGAGCGAAAACCGCTGGCGCTGCTCCCAAACGCCTACCTGCAGGGCGAGACCGCCGGGCTCCACATGGCCGGCGGCGGCAAACCGTTTTGCACCGCGATGCCGATGAACGCCGTCGGATTCTGGGACATGCACATCATCAGCGCCGGCAGTTACACGGGCGACGCCTATGTCAAGTCAGAGGGGGAAAATTACCGTAAGCTCGTCTATCGGGACAACACGCTGCGGGGCTTTATTTTGATCGGTGACGTGCTGCGCGCGGGCATCTACACCGCGTTGATCCGCGACCGGGTGCCGCTCGACACGATCGATTTCGAACTTATCAAGGACAAACCGGGCCTCATCGCCTTCTCACGGCGGGACAGGCAGGAGAAGCTGGGGGTGAAACCGGCATGATCATTCGGGCCGGCGATATGCATTTTGAGGACCTGTGCCGGGAGATCCGGGAGGCCGGCGAGGATGTCCTCGTAGAAAACTGCCAGGGGCAGCGCTACATCGGCAGCGGGATGCATGGCGCGCGCATCGACCTCTATGGCACCCCGGGGAACGCGCTCGGCGCCTATTTCGGCGGAGGGTGCATCACGGTGCACGGCAACGCGCAAGACGCGACGGGCGATACGATGGACGGCGGGACGATCATCATCCACGGCTCCAGCGGAGACGCCACCGGCTACGCGATGCGCGGCGGCCGGATCCTGATCCGGGACAACGCGGGCTACCGCGCCGGGATCCACATGAAACAGTACGCCGACAAACGGCCCGTGTTGGTGATCGGCGGCCGCGCCGGGAGTTTCCTCGGCGAATACCAGGCAGGCGGGCTCATCCTCGTGCTGGGCCTGCACACAGACGGCCGCCCCATTGTCGGGGAGTTCTGCGGCACGGGGATGCACGGCGGGCGGATTGTCCTGCGCTGCGACGAACCGCCCGCGGGTCTGCCCCGCCAGGTCATGGCCCGGCCGGCGTCCACGGGAGATCTGGAGGACATTGTCCCGCTGATGGACGAATTTTGTTCGACTTTTGACACAAGTTGTGATATGATAGCGAAAAGCGCTTTTTTCGTCTTGACCCCCGACAGCCGCAACCCCTACCAACAGCTGTATGTGTACAATTGATTTCACATATTTTTGCAGTAAAATCACAATTGAATCGCCGTTGCCTCTGGGCAGAGGCGGCGCGGGCGCGGCGGTGGACCGAAACAGAAAGGAGTGTCTCCTGTGACGTACACCACCAAAGAAGTTCTGCAGTTTGTGCAAGAAAACGATGTAAAATTTGTAAAGTTGGCGTTTTGTGACATCTGGGGTGTGCAAAAAAACATCTCCATTGTCTCACGCCACCTCGAGGCCGCGTTTGAAGAAGGCGTGGCTTTCGACGCTTCTTCCATCGCCGGGTTTTTGTCTGTTGAAAAGTCGGACCTCTGCCTCTTCCCCGACCCCGCCACGCTGCACATCCTGCCGTGGCGGCCCCAGCAGGGGCGCGTCGTGCGTTTTTTCTGCGACATCCGCCACCCGAGCGGCGCCCCCTTTGAGGGCGACACGCGCCGGCTGCTGGCCGCGGCCTCCGACAGCGCGGAGGAGATGGGTCTCTTTTGCCGGGTCGGCAGTGAGTGTGATTTTTATCTCTTTCACATTGGGGAGGACGGCACGCCCACAGACACACCGTTCGACAGCGCCGGGTACCTCGATGTGGCGCCGCTTGACCGGGGCGAGAACATCCGCCGCGACATCTGCCTCTATCTGGACCAGATGGGCGTCATAGCGGAGAACTCCCACCACGAGTGCGGTCCGGGCCAATACGGCGTCGACCTCCACCACTGCGACATCCGCAAGGCGGCCGACGACCTTGTCATCCTCAAGTCGGCGGTGGATTCCATTGCCGCGGCCAACGGGCTGTGGGCGTCGTTTATGCCCAAGCCCA
>JAIRML010000243.1 GCA_031258665.1 Oscillospiraceae bacterium
GAGCTCCGTCTGGGGCCATGTGTTCACAATTTCGCGGGCTGTCAGCGGATCCTCCGGGTTCATACGCATGTCCAGCGCCGCGTCGAAACGGTAGCTGAACCCGCGCGCGGGGTCGTCGAACTGGGGCGAGGAGACACCGAGGTCAAACAAAATGCCGTCCGCACCGGAGATATGGCGCGCCGTCAACACGTCGGAGAGACGTCGGTAGTCGCTGTGGACAAACAACACGCGCTCCCCAAAGGGCGCCAGCCGCGCCCGGGCCCGCTCCAACGCCTCCGGGTCCCTGTCCAGGCAGAGGAGCCGGCCATCTTGCAGAGCGCGGGCCACGGCCTCGGCGTGTCCGCCCGCGCCCGCGGTCGCGTCTATATAGGTGCCGCCGGGCCGCACGCGCAGCATGTCGAGGCACCGGGCCAGCATCACGGGGGTGTGATCGTACGACACTAGAATCCCAGCTCGTCCATGGCTTCCGCCAATTTATCGTCGGCCTGCTCGTTGTAACGTGTCCAGCCATCGAGGCTCCAGATCTCCGCCCGGTTGCCCACGCCCACGATCGCCACGTCTTTGGCGAGGCCCGCGTGCTCGCGCAGCGCCTGCGGGAGCAAGATGCGCCCCTGCGCGTCCAGTTCGAAGCGGGCGGCTGAAGGGAAGAGACTGCGCTGTAAGTAGCGGGCACGGCTCACGGGCATGGCGGCCAGTTTTTCTTCTATCTTGCTCCATTCTGAGGCGCCGTAGACAAAGAGACAGTTGTCGATGCCTTTGGAGACATAGATGATGTCGCCCAGTTCTTCACGCAGCTTGGCGGGTACAAACACGCGGCCCTTCGCGTCGAGTGCATATTGGTATGTGCCGAGCATTTTCCCCACCTCACTGATTATATCGTGAGAAATCTGGGATTACTTCACCACTTTCCCCCACTGCCCATTTAGTATAACGGATACCACCCCAAAAAGCAAGCACTATTTTTAAAATCGTACATTTGTTTGGGATAAATCTTCGGCGATTTTCAAAAAACGTGGAAAAATCGAAAACAAAAAACATATGTTCGGTTTTTGAGAGATCATTGGGGGCGCCGCCGCGGGGTACGCGCCGGATGGTTTGCTGAGATTTTGTCGGCGGACGAGACAAAAGACCCCCTCACCCCGCCGGGGCCGCCCGGCGGGGTGAGGGGTGAACCACGGGTGTATTCCCAGGATTTTTGTGCAATGCGCTGGTAAAAGATCCGGAAGAGCGCCGAACGCTGTACCAAGCTGTGCTGCTGTAGATGCCCAATTGACGAACATGCGCCGAAGGGTATATAATAAATTTAATACCTCTCAGAAAACCACGATTGGGCACACCCGATCACTTCTGCCGGGTGCGACGCCGCGCAAGAAGTTGTCGGAGACGCCGGGCCGCACACCATGGCCATGTGACAAACCAACGTGGGCTGTCCATGCAGCCCACAGCCCAAATTCTCGTTTTTTATTGCCGCGAAGCGGCAACAAGGAACCAACGTGGGCTGCCCATGCAGCCCACAACCCACATTCTTGTTTTTTATTGCCGCGAAGCGGCAATAAGGTACCAACGTGGGCTGTCCATGCAGCCCACAACCCAAAATTCTTGTTTTTTATTGCCGCGACGCGGCAATAAGGTACCAACGTGGGCTGCCCATGCAGCCCACAACCCAAGTTCTTGTTTTTTATTGCCGTTTCACGGCAATAAGTTACTAAAATGCCGCGGAGGGGGACGGAACTTTGCATCAATTCATTGCTCGTCAGCCCATTTTCGACCGTAAAATGAATGTGTTCGCGTATGAGCTGCTCTACCGTTTTGATGCGACTCAAAATTTTGTCGCCATGCTCTCCAACCCGGACAAGGCCTCTTCGGAGACAATCATGGGTAGCTTTTACGGAAACAACATCGAAAACATCACGGGAAACAGGCCCGCGTTTGTTAACTTTACGCAAAATTTATTGGAGGCGGGCATTGCCACCCTTTTTCCGAAGCAATATCTGGTGGTGGAGATTTTGGAGGATGTGCCTCCGCTGCCCTCGGTGGTGGAGACGTGCCGTCAGTTGAAAGAGGCGGGGTATACCATCGCGCTGGACGACTTTGTCTATCGGCCGGAGCTTGAGCCGCTGATCCAGTGGGCCGACATCGTCAAGATCGACTGGCTGAACGCGGACCCGGAGAAAATCCGGGACATCGTTCGAAAGCTGTGGCCGCGCTCCCCCAGACTGCTGGCCGAGAAGGTGGAGACATACGAGATCTTCCAGCAGGCCATGGACATGGGGTTCAGCTATTTTCAGGGCTATTTTTTCAGCAAACCAGTCATTTTGGCCAACAAAAAAATTGACCCGTTGATGGCCAATTACGTCCAGCTCATTCAGCATGTCAACCGGACAGACGTGGATTTTGCCTGTCTGGCCCGCATCATCCGCCGCGATGTGGTGCTCTCCTACCGCCTTTTGCGCCTTGTGAACTCCGCTTATTTCGGCGCGCGGCACGAAGTCAAGAGTATCCGCCACGCGCTGGCGATTTTGGGTCTGCGGGAGATCAAAAAGTGGATCTCACTGCTCGCCATAATCGGCATCTCGACCAACAAACCGAACGAGATCATCCGCATCTCGCTGATCCGCGGGCGTTTCCTTGAAACGTTCGGCGCGCGCCACTGCCGCTCGCTCGACTCCGAGCAGCTGTTTATGAGCGGTCTGTTTTCTCTGCTCGACGTGATCATGGAGATGCCGATGGCGGATGTTTTGCCCCAGCTCTCCGGCGTGACCGAGATCGAAGAAGTGCTCATCGAGGGGCGCGGGCCTATCGCCGACATCTTGGGGATTATCTCCTCCTATGAGCGCGGCGAATGGGAGGACGCTGTGGAGCGCTGCTGCTGTTTTGGAGTCACAGAAGAACAGTTGCTGCAGTTGTACCTGGACGCCGTCTCGTGGTGCAACGCCTTCCTGTGAACGAGGCGACGCTTAAACCGTCAATAGCCCAGGGGTTCGCCCACGAGGATGATTTTGATCCGTCGGGCGGGGCGGCACATGCGGATTGTGATGAGAAAGGAACAGATGCTGGCGCTGGATTTGCAGTCGGCGCAAGTGCCGGTGTGCTGGCAGGGGGTTTTCACGGTCTCTGGGCCGGCGCCGGCGAGGACGCGCTGGGCGTTCAGCGGGGCGGCGTATGTGCGGGCACGGATTTCCGCCGCCGGGAGCGTCTTGCACAGCTTGTTCATACCCACCACCGCGACAACACTCCGCGGGCCGAAGGTGAAGGCCGCCACCCGATTGCCGACGCCGTCCACATTGACGAGCTGGCCGTCCTCGCTCAGGGCATTCACGCTGGCCAGGTAGACATCGCACAAAAGCGCCTGCCGCATGAGGGCGAGGCGTTCCTCCGGAGTTTGGGCCGTGTCTCTGTCGAGGGGCCGGAAAGGGCCGTGGCGCACCTGGTCCAGAAGGCCGATCTCCTGAAGGGTCACAGACCCGCCCCACGAGACCGACGCGCCCCCGGGGATCAACCCGAGTGCCAGGGTGGCAGCCTCCTCGCCGGTCCGGCAGTAGTACGCTTCGAAGTTTCGGCTTTGCAGGGCCTTTACGACGTGCGGCGCGAGCAAATCACACCGCTTGGAGAAGCTCTCGTTGTCCCGGCGCATACACCGGCCTCCTCTCTTGTACCAGCCATCTTTGCGGAGTATTTCGATTGCCTCTCTTGAAGAGTAACTTCTCATCCGTTCCCTCCTGATGTACGTGGGCTCACCCCCGCTCGCGCGGGGAACACGCTTTTTGCCGATGTCGGCACAATGGTCCTTGTGAGTCAAGAGTTCTCAGCGAAGTGGAAGGCGGGGTTGGCGTTTCCGAAGGCCGAACACAGAGTGAGAGGCTGAATTTCTGGCCACTGAAAATGGGCGAACACAATTCACTCC
>JAIRML010000037.1 GCA_031258665.1 Oscillospiraceae bacterium
GCCGCCGCGCGCCCGGCCGAGAAGGGGGGGCTCCTCGTGCCTGTGCGTCCCCGCGTCTTGCTGCTGGGCGGGCTGGGGCGGACGGAGGCGGGCGCGCCGTATGTGCGGCTGCCGCGCGCCTACGCCGACGCCGTCTGGCGGGCCGGCGGGCTGCCGGTGTGCGCCTGCGCGCCGGAGGGCGCGGCGGACCATGCCCAGATGTTTGCCGGTCTGCTGCTGACCGGCGGGGAGGATCCGGACCCGGCTGCCTATGGGCAGGCAGTGCTGAACGACACGGTGCAGGTGGACCGGGCGCGCGACGACTGGGAGCGCGCGCTGTTTGGCGCTTTTTGCGCGGCCGGCCGACCGGTACTCGGCATCTGCCGGGGGATACAGGCGATCAACGTGTTTTTGGGCGGCACGCTGGTCCAAGATCTGCCCGCCCAGCGGGGGCTCTGCCACAGCGATGTCACGCACGAGGTCCGCGCCGCGGCCGGCAGTCTCCCGTTCACGCTGTTTGGCGCGCGGTTTTTGACCAATTCGGTCCACCATCAGGCGGTGGACCGGCCGGGCGGCGGCCTCATTCCGACGGCCTGGGCGGAGGACGGCGTGATCGAGGCCGTCGAGGGGCGGGGCGCGCCCGTCTGGGGCGTGCAGTGGCACCCGGAGAGAATGGGCCCGGGGCACCCCGCGCTGCCCGACCACGGGCGGCTGTTTGAAAGGTTTGTGACACGATGCGCAGCGGGCTGAAGACAGTCAACCTGGAGGAGGGGCGCCCGACGAGTGACGCGGCGATCCGGCGGCTGACCCACGAGCTCCACGCGGCGCGCAGCCTGGGGTACGCCGCGCTGAAACTCATCCACGGGTACGGTTCCACCGGCGCGGGCGGCCGCATCCGGGTGGAGGCGCGCGCCTATCTGGGGCGGCTGCTGCAAAAACGGCAGCTTCGCGCCGTCGTGACGGGTGAGCAGTTTTCTATCTTCGACGAGGCCACCCGCGCGGCCTTCTCCCTTTGCGGCGACCTGCGCCGCGACCCGGACCTCGAACGTCACAACAACGGCGTGACATTTGTCATGTTGTGAGGTTTGTGCCCTTTGCAGACCCATGCCGCGTCACGGGGCGCCGCTCGCTGCGCGGGCGGCTTTTTTGCGCGCTCCCCGTTTCTCCACTGTCTCCGAGGGCCGGATTTCCCCGCCTGGATCCGTACCGGAGGCGACGTCCACGCGGACCCAAATGCGAATATTTTGGAAGGAATAAACCATTTTTGTAGTTTTGACGGTTGACTTTTGTGAGGAATGGTGATAGAATGTGGCGGAAAAATGAGGGATAAAAGATAAAAAATGAAAAGGGGTGTTTGACCAATGAAGAGAAGAGTCATGTCACTGGTATTGATGATCACGCTGCTCTCAGGTTTTGTGGCGGGTCTTTCCGTGACAGTATCGGCCACGGCGGTCCCCGACAATGCCAACATATCGCGCGCGGCTGCCTCGGAGGGGATCGTCCTTCTGGAGAACAAAGGGATCCTCCCGCTCGGGTCTGCCGCCAGGGTCGCCGTATTTGGGCATTCGCGGCACATGAATGGAAGTTCTTACCCTGCCGACGGCTTCGGCAAAGACGGGTTCATTACGTACGGCGGCGGTTCCGGCGAGGTCACGGCGCCTTATGTCGTGGACCTCTTGACAGGGCTTACCCGCAGGAAAAACGAGGGCAGGCTTCAGTCGGTCACAGACGGCGGCGTCAATCCAAGCGCCGCCGCGGTGGAGGCCGCCGCGCAGGCCCACGACGCCGCGATCGTGGTCATCCGCCGCTGGACCGCGGAGGCATCCGATCTGAGCGCCGGCGCCGGCGGGTATCTGCTCTCCGCGGATGAGATCACGACGATGCAAAGGGTCAACGACGCCTTTGACCATGTGATCGTCATCATGAATGTGGGCAACGCGATCGACATGACATGGGTGGAAAATTACGCGCACATCGGCGCGGTGCTGGTCACCTGGTACCCGGGCATGGAGGGCGGCAATGCGCTGGCTGACGTGCTTTGCGGGGTCGTCAACCCGTCGGGCAAGCTGGCGGACACCTTTGCCCGCGGCATTGGAGACTACCCGTCGTCCGCGACCTTTGCGCAATCAAACCCCCAATATACCGACGATATATATGTCGGGTACCGCTACTTTGCGACGGCTGATCCCAATTACGAAAAGGTGAAATATGAATTTGGCTACGGGTTGTCTTATTCCACGTTTGATATCACGGACAAGGCCGTCGCGGCGGACGGTGACGAGTTGGTCGCCACGGCCAAAGTGACGAACAACGGCCCGTACCCCGGCAAAGAGGTGGTGCAGGTCTATTATTCCGCGCCTGTGGGGGCGCTGAACAGGCCCGCGTTTGAACTGGCGGCTTTTGCCAAGACGTCACTGCTGGGGGTTGGAGAGAGCGAAACCGTTGCCATGCGTTTCCCCATTGACAGCATGGCGGCCTATGACGACGTTGGCAAGACCGGCGCGATATCGGCCTATGTGATGGAAGCGGGCGATTACAACATCTACATGGGCAATTCCATCAGGAACGCGACAAAGAGCGCCGCGGCCGGCAAGTACACACAGACCGGCAT
>JAIRML010000053.1 GCA_031258665.1 Oscillospiraceae bacterium
CGTGGCGCTGGTGGGCCCGCGCCAGACCGAGGCCGTCGCGCGCGGCCTGCGGGCGGCCGGGTTTGCCCCGGAGCGGCTCTGCGTCGCGCCGGACCTCGCCGCCGCGCTGGCGGCCGTGCGGGCGTTCCCCGCCGGCGGCCGGATGAAGTATGTGCTGCTGGAAAACGATCTGCCGGACCAATATTGACAACGGACAACGCGAGGGCGCCCAAATGAGCGAGGAGGGGTTGTGTGAAGATCCAGGTGGGGGTTTTTTTCGGAGGTCGGAGTGTGGAGCACGAGGTGTCCATCATCTCGGCCATGCAGGCCTGCGCGGCGTTGGATCGGGAAAAGTATACACCCGTGCCGGTGTACATCACAAAGCGGGGCCTGTTTTACACAGGTCCCGCTTACGGGGACATCGCCGCCTACCGCGACATCCCGGCGCTGCTCGCGGCCGGGGCCCGCGTGACGCTCTCGCCGGACGGCGAGGGGCGGGCGGTGCTGTCGCGCTGGCCCGCCCCTCGGCTGGGCAGCCACAAGGTCGCCGTGCTCGACGCGGCGCTGCCGGTCGCGCATGGCACGAACGCGGAGGACGGCACGCTGCAGGGGTACCTTGAGATGCTGGGTCTCCCGTATGCCGGGCCGGATGTGCTCGCGTCGGCGGTGTGCATGGACAAGGCCATATCCAAGTCGCTGCTGGCGGCGGCCGGGGTCCCGGTGCTGCCGGGCTGCGCCTGGACCGACGCCGCCTGGGGGGCGCGGCCCGACGCGCTGATGGACGAACTCGCGCTGCGTTTTGGGTTCCCCCTTGTGGTAAAGCCGATCAACCTGGGTTCCAGCGTGGGCGTCACCAAGGTGTTCGGCCGCGACGCGCTGCGCGACGCCGCCGACCTGGCGTTTCGGTTTGCGCCAAAGGTGCTGATCGAGCCGGCGGTGGTCCGGTTGCGCGAGATCAACTGTGCCGTGCTGGGCGACGCCGGGGAGGCGCGCGCGTCGGCGTGCGAGGAGCCGCGCGGCGCGGGGGAGATCTTGAGCTACGGGGACAAATATCTCTCCGGAGGCGAGGGCGACAAGGGCATGAGCGCCGCCCCGCGGCAGGTGCCCGCCGACCTGGCGCCCGCGCTGCGGGACCATATCCGGGCGCTTGCGGTGCACACCTTCCAGACGCTGGGCTGCCAAGGCGTGGCCCGTGTGGACTTTTTGCTCGACTGCGACAAAAACCAGGTGTATGTGAACGAGATCAACACGATCCCCGGGTCTCTGTCGTTCTACCTATGGGAGTCGGTCGGGCTCTCCTTTGGCGCGCTGCTCGATGAGATGCTCTCCCTGGCCTTCAAGCGCCACCGGCAGCGCGCGGCGCTCTCGTTCACCTACGAGAGCAACATTCTCTCCGGCGCCGGGTTGGGTGCGAAGGGGGGCGCCAAGCGGTGAAATTCTCAGAGATGGTCTACCGGCGGGTGACGCCCGAGGAGACGGCGCCGCAGATGGAATCGCTCACGCGGCGCATCCGCGGGGCCGGCGCGCCGGACCAGGCGCTCACGGCCTTTTATGAGTATGAGGCGCTCGCGGCCCGGGTGGAGACCATGATGTCGCTGGCGCAGGTGCGCTTCACGCTGAACACGGAGGATCCGTTTTACGCCGCCGAAAACGACCACTACGACGAGGTCGCGCCCCATTTCGCCGCGCTGACGCAGGCGCTCTACCGGGCGCTGTTCGATTCGCCCCACCGGGCCGCGCTGGAGGCCGCGCTGGGGGCGCTGCTGTTTACAAACATCGGCATCGAGCTGAGGACCTTTGCGCCGGTGGTGGCGCCGGATCTGCAGGAGGAGAATCGGCTCGTCACGGCCTATGTGAAACTGCTCTCCTCCGCGCAGATCGAGTTCGACGGCCGCACCCACACGCTGTCGCAGCTCGCGCCCTACGAGCAGTCGCCGGACCGGCGTGTGCGGCGCGGCGCCTGCGAGGCCAAGGCCGCGTTTTTCGAAACCCACGCGCGGGCGTTCGACACGATCTTCGACGACCTCGTGCGGGTGCGCACGAAGATCGCCCGGACCCTGGGGTTTGCGAACTTCACCGGACTCGGCTACTGCCGCATGGGGCGCAACTGCTACACCGAGGCGGATGTGGGCGCGTTCCGGCGCCACATCGAGGCGCACATCGTCCCGCTTGCGGGCCGGATCAAGGCCGGGCAGGCCGCGCGGATCGGCCTGGAGACGCTCACGCTCTACGACGATCCGCTGGTCTTCCCGCGCGGAAACGCCGTCCCGACCGGGTCGGCGGAGGAGATCTTCGCACACGGACGGCGCATGTACCGCGCGCTGTCGCCCGAGACGGCGGAGTTCATCGACTTCATGCTGGAAAACGAGCTGTTCGATGTGCTCTCGCGAAAGGGGAAGGCCGGCGGCGGGTATTGCACGTCCTTCCCCGAGACGGGCGCGCCGTTTATCTTCGCGAATTTCAACGGCACCGCCCACGACATCGACGTGCTGACGCACGAGGCCGGCCACGCGCTGGCCGCCTATCTGGCGCGGGACAGGCGGATTCTGGAGCAGCGCGCGCCGACGATGGAGGCCTGCGAGGTCCACTCCATGTCCATGGAATTCTTCACCTGGCCGTGGATGGAGGGGTTCTTCGGCCCGCAGGCGGACAAGTACCGCTACGGCCACCTGGCCGGGGCGCTCACGTTCCTGCCCTACGGCGCGATGGTGGATGAGTTTCAGCACATCGTGTATGGGCAGCCGTTGCTGACGCCGGAGGAGCGGCGGCAGATCTGGCTCTCGCTGGAAGCGCGCTACCGGCCCTACCTCGACATGGCCGACATGCCGTTTTACCGCGAGGGCGGCCGCTGGCAGACACAGGCCCACATCTATGAGGCGCCGTTTTATTACATCGACTACTGCCTGGCGCAGGCGGTGGCGCTGGCCTTTTGGGTCGAGCGGCAAACGGACCCGGCCGCCGCGTGGGCGCGCTACCTCGCGCTGGTCAAACAGGCGGGGACACGCACCTTCCGCGAGCTGGTCTCGGGCGCCGGCCTGCCTCTCCCGTTCGACGAGACCGCCCTCGCCTCGGTGGCCGAATCGGCCGCCGCCTGGCTCGCGGCCGCCGACCCCGCAAAGCTGGAATAGACGCCTGCCCCCAGGGCGAACCGACCATCCGGGGCCGCCCTCCCGCTGCGGGAGGGCGGCCCCGGGCGCGTGACGCGCACAGTTCGGCTTGAGAAAGGAGAGAGGAGGGTGGGTAAGCAAGACAAGGGGGAGATCAGGCGGCCGCGGCGGTCCACTCGTACTGCACGATGAGGCGTTCGGCGACAATGAGAGCCGTCTCACGCGTCAGCTTGCCGAGCGGGTCAAACTGGAGGCCGCCCGCGCCGCCCAGCATGATCTCGTGCCGCTGGCAGTAGGCCACGTAGGGGACTGCCCAGGACGAGATCGAGGCGAGGTCGGCAAAGTCCGGCGCGCCGGCGTCGTTGGTGGAGACGCTCTCCACATTGGCAATGACGGCGCACAGGATCTTGGCGGTCTGTTCGCGGGTCAGCAGACCGCCCGGTGTGAATTTGGCGGGCGAGGTGCCGTCCACCAGGGCGGCGGTCCGGGCCTTTTCGATGGACACCCTGTGCGCGCTGTCCGCGATGTCGGTGAAGGGTGAGGAGAAGTCCGTCGCGGCGCCTTTGACGTACTCATAGACGCTGACAATGATGGCCATAAATTCGTCGCGGCGGATGGGCGCCTGGAAGTCGCCCGCCAGACCCTCCGGAATGAGACCGCGCGCGTTGAAGGCGTCGACCTCGGCCTGGGCCCAAGAAGAAAGCCCGGTCAGGGGCAGGGGCGCCAACGGCGTGTCGCCGTCCGCCGCCTCCTGGCCGACGTTCGAATTGGTGTCGCTGCGGAAGGAGCTTACATAGTTTTTGTTGGCATTGCTGATCACGGGTTGCCGCGTGGGCTGCTGCTCAGTGGGTTGCTGAGGGGATTGCTGCGCGGGCTGCTGTGTGGATCCAGTTGGCGGTTGAGGAGACTCCTCCTGCTCAGTGGGTGTCTCGAGAAGTACCAATCCCCGCTCCGCCTCCGCCAAAGCGGACCGCGCGTCGTCCACAACGGACTGGTCGTCCGCGGTCAGAGCTTCGTCATCCAATACCGCCTCGGCGTGGGTCAGCGCGAAGCGCAGCGGGGCGACGGACGCCGGGGTGTAGCGTGTGAGGTCCAGCGCCTGGAGCGCTCGATACGTGGTGTTCAACAAGGACTTGTCCGCGCGCAGACGCAGGGCGATGATCGCGTCGGTCAAGGCGTCCCAAGCCGCCTCTACCTCGGGCGCCAGGGCGTCGCCATCGGCGAACACCGCCTCGGCCTGGGCAAAAGCCGTGAGGAACTCGACCTTCCCGGCCTCGATATAGCGGTCCAGCTCGGCGGTGAAGAGGTCGGCCCTCTCAATGCTCTGCGCCAGTCTGGTCTTATCGCCCTTGAGGAAGCCGGATTTGTGGACGTACCCCAGGAGGATAAGCTCCGCCTCCAGCACCTCGGCCGGCGTGGCGTACGGCGCGGCCTCGATGGCCAGCGCCGACTCGTACGCCGCCAGGAAGCCGGTGCGCACCGAGTCGATCAGGCGGTCCGCCGTGCCGTCCTCGATCAGCGCCGCAGCCTCTGCGAGAACTTTGACGAGGAAGGACTTGTCCGTCGCGGACAGGAGCCCGTCGTAGCCGTCGGCGAGGGCGAACAGCGCGTCCTCATACGCCTGCGCGGGGGCGCCGTCCAGGGTCTGGGCATCGGCGAGCGCGGCGCGCAGGGCGTCGGCGGTTTCCGATGTGTAGAGGGTGAGATCCATGCTCTGGACGGCCGCGATCAGCGTGTCCAGCTTCTCAATGACCCGGGCGTCCGGCAGGGGCGGGGTGTGGATGGCGTCCACGCGGTGGGGGTAGGCCTGCTCGTAGGCGTAGGCCAGTTTGATCAGGACGCCGTCGTCCCAGGCGCGGCCCACCAAGTCGACGCAGATGGGCATGCCGGCCGGGTACGAGGGGCCGTTTATGCCGTCGGTGGCGCCGATGGGGACCACGAGATCCGGGAAGCCGCCGTGGGAGACAATGCCCTGAAGATAGTTGGCGTTGTCACCGGCCGTGCCGCCCGTCGTGGCCGGGCCCCGCCACATGAAGTAGGCGAAGCAGTCCAGATTATAGGCGTCCAGATAGGCGGACAGGGCGGCCTGGTAGAGGTTGCGGTTCGACAGAAAGATCTTCCAGCCGTTGTCCGGCCGGTTGCGGTAGCCCGCCTCCCAGTCGTAGTTGGCGTTGCCGCTTTTGATGTTGTCGGCGTTGCTGGTGATGCTGGAGATCATGTAGTCGCCGGTCCCGTCGCGGGCGTAAGTGCCTTTTTCGCTGATGTCGATTTGCGAGTGGACCGGGTTGATGCCGAAGCGCCCCACCGCCTCGGTGATGCCGCGCGCTTTGATCTCCTCGGTGGTCGGCAGGGCGCGGAAGTACTGCTCGATGTCGATGGGCCCCCATCCGGCGTTCAGCACGGGCCCGTCCGGCGTGTTGGGGTTGCGGTAGAGCGGGCTGTAATAGGTCTGGTAGGGGAAGTCGACATCCACAAAGACGGCGCCGGCGGCTTCCATGTCCGCCTGCCACTGTTCGTGGGCGGGGTTCGCGGCCAGATACGCCTCCAGCGTGCCGCCGCTGTCCGGCTCTGCCCAGCGGGAGGCCGACAGCCAGCCGATGCGGGCGGTGGACAGCGCGCCGGCGTCCAGATAGTCGGTGTAGGTGTCGGGGATCTTGCTGTCGGCGTCTCTAGTGATGTCGTCCTGCGGGTCGGTGCCCACGATGGCGTCCATCATGTAGGCGATGTCGGTGGCGGTCCGGGCCAGCGGCCCGGTGACGTCACGGGCCAGCACCAGCGGGATGACGCCCTCGCGGCTGGTGACGCCCCAGGTGGGTTTCAGCGCGAACAGACCGTTCGCGTGGCCGGGGGAGCGGATGGAGCCGCCGGTGTCGGTGCCCAGGGAGGCCAGGCCGAAGTTGGCGGCGACCGCGACGCCGGAGCCGCCCGAGGAGCCGCCCGAGGCGCGGTTGGCGAGG
>JAIRML010000123.1 GCA_031258665.1 Oscillospiraceae bacterium
CGCGGGGTGCGGTTTGCGGAAATGAATTCCGCAAACCGCGGATGGGATCTGTCCCCAAAAAATTCTTGTTTTTTATTGCCGCTTCGCGGCCATAAGTTATTAAAAGCTGCCCTGACGAGTGTGTCGTCAGGGCAGCTTTTTGATCTTTTTGATGTTTAATCGATGACTCCACTGCAAAAATGCTAAGGAACGGATTGGATATACGTGTCATTGCTTTGGCAATGACACAATACTCAGTATATTTTTCGCAGTAAAATCAATCGATAAGCGGCGCTATGCCTGCCTTCACCTCTTCCTCCGGGGTAAACGGCAGGTCCAGCTGCCCCTTGGGCACAAAGGTATCGTAGTCGTACGCCTGGATCCGATAGCCGCCGCCCACCAGGTACAATGTGCCCCCTATATAACACAGTCGCCGGCCGTACCCGTACCAATTGTCCGAACTCTCCTCCGGCAGCCGGGCGCGCACGTCCAGACGGCCGTCTTCGACGGCAACAACCACCGCCCCCTCAAAGTTTTCCTCATTGTCCCACAACTGCAGAGGAATCCCAATCTGCCGGCGGGCCGCGTCCGCCATCAGGGCGCGCGGGTTGTACTCCGCCTCCGAGGAGCCGGATCCAAGCAACAGCACATCCAGTTCCCGCGGGTCGGAGGGCACGCTCACGTCGAACAGCGAGAGCTTCACCCCAGCATCCTGGACTCCGACGACCTCCTCCGTACCGTCATCCATCCGGACAAATGTCTCCCGCGTATGGCGGCCGAGCCCCACCATCAGGCCGTCCCCAATCGGGTGCAGATACTCCGAGAACCCGGGGATCTTCAGGGCCCCCAACACGCGGGGCGCCGCCGGGTCGCCGAGGTCGACAACAAACAGCGGGTCCATCTGCCGAAAGGTAACCACATAGCCCATGGACCCCATGAACCGCACGGAGTGGATCGTCTCGTCCGGGGCCAGGGCCGGCGTCCGCCCGACCTCCCGCAGCGCCCCGTCGAGGATGGTGATGTAGTTGCCGCTCCCCACCGCCGTGGTGGCAATGCGGAAGTGCCCGTCATACTCGTCCATGCTGTATTGGTTCAGCGGCTGGCCCTCCACGCGGCCGGTTCCCTCGTAGCGGATGTCTGTGCCCTCCAACGAGAACCGGTAGATGTCGGATACCGACCCCGCCTCCGACCAAATGGGCCGCACGATATACAGGGAGCGCTGGTTCATATAGAATGTCTGACCCGCGCCGAGGAGACTCTGCACCTCGCACGGGATGTCTTTCGTGATGTCGAAAGCGCCGAGCAGCAGATAGCTGGCCTCCGGCGCGTCGGGAAAATAGCGGAGCTCATCCACCGGGAGGACGCCGACATCGGGCGCGACTGCGGTGTCGCGCGACGAGGGCAGCAGAATCTCCGGTGTCGCCTCTTCAAACATCACCGGGTAGATGACTTTGTTGGCGGCGAAGTACAGCAGATTGCCCACAAGACGGGTGGCCAGCGCGGACCCTTCCACCTCCACGACGCGGACCTGCCTCGGATGGGCCCGGTCGGAGATGTCGTATACCAGATGCCCGACAAAGGATTTGCCCGGCCGCCAGATGTCGACGGCACTCCGGCCCCGGCTGCCACCGCCGCCGCTTGCCGGTTCGCTTTCCACTTCCGGCTCCCAACGGTCAGCCGCCAGCACCAGTCTGTCGCCGGCGATATACATCTCTCGAATGTACGCGCCCTCGTACGCGCCCTCCGGTCGGATCTGGGACACGTGCCGCATGGCGCCGCCGTCCGCCCTCACAATGTGGATCTGCGTCCCCCGCGCCACATAGAGAAAGTCTCCGTCCGTCTTCACGATGTCGCCCTCTTCGACGCCCTGAACCTGGCTGTTGGTGGTCGAATACCCGGCGCTCGCCCCGGCAGTTCCCTCGTCCGCGGCGCTTTTGGCCAACACATCACCACCCACAGGCGGCGCCGACGGCATCGGCCCAGCCGCGGGGCTGGCGGCCATATCAGCGGTGTCAGCTGCCTCAATCCCTGCGTAAAACCGGACGCCTCCCTTCCAAAGACCGTCCTCCGAGGGCTGCGCCGTCTCTTGCTTCATGAGCACGCCCATGTTGTTAAAGAGACGCAGCAGTTCCACCATGTCGCCCACCCGTGGCAGTTCCGGTCTGGAGGCCGCCTGCACCGCCCGGACGGTCCGCGGCGCCTGCGCCGCCTCGCGGTAGTAAGGCGCCAGGCGCCCGTCCAAGGTGATTGTGTCGTGAGGCCGCAACGCGGCCTGTGTTATGGGAATGATCTTGGGAATAATCTGGAACTGAAGGCCTGCCAGCACCCCCACCGAGAGCGCCAGCGCCACCGCCCGCGTGATCCACAATGTTCGGGAACGCATATGTCTTCCTCCCATCCGACAACAAAAAACTAGAAATTGGGTTGTAGGCTGCAGGCGCAATCCGCGTTGGTCATCTCTTTCAACTCCGTGCCTGGCGTTACACTGCGCACACAATTGGGAGAGAGTGCCCATCCGGGCGCCTCGCAATCGCTCTTGCCGTTTTGGACGCACAAACGAAGGATTTGTTCCCCCCCGGCCAAAATATTTTTGCGCCACCCTTGGCGCGTTGTCGAGGACGCCCCCATTTCTGTTCACAAAAAATTTACATTTACTTTGGAAACACCTGTTGACTTGCTTGCCGCCGGCTTAACAGCGGGTTTAGCTGTAAATCGAGCGGACGCAATACCGGCGCCTGTACAGGCAACCATAAGCCACGAGGGCAAATCGACCGTTATCGAACTCGGCAACAGCGATAAAATCCCCTATGTTGAGCTTGGTTCGGCAATCAGCCTCAACTTCAAAGACGGCCGCCCCGAAACGATCAGCGTCGTTGAAATCCTGTCCAACGCGGACGGTTCGCGCAGATACAACGAACCGACCGACAGGACGCTTGACGTGGAGTTGTCCGGCGGCAATCTCGCCACCTTTGCCGTAACGGAGAACTTCGCGGACGCGCTCAGCTCAAATTCCGAGTATTATCAAGCGGACAACTCGTTCAGATGGTACCGCATTATCTGCGGCGAGGGCGAGAACGCGGTTGAGTACGGCTTGTGGGTGAGAACCGACCCGCCGATAATTTTCGCTCGGGAACCCGATGTGGACGCCGCGCCGTTTTCATACACAAACGATGAATACGGGTTTACTGTGACATTTACGGCGGATTGGGCGGATAAGGCAGTGATTGCGAGAATACCGGGCATTGTGCCCGCGTTTGGCATTTCCGCGCCGAGCGCCGGCGAACACGGCGTTGGCGTCGTCGCTCGGATAGCGGTTTATCCGCAAGCGACGTGGGAAGACTCGGCGCAAGCGGTCGATGAGCGCTATATGTGGCTCGGCAGTAAAGACGGCAATGCGTTTGTTCTGCTTTTCAGTTCGGATTTACCCGCAGCGGCGAACGATACGGAAACGCAGGAGCTGTTTGCACGAATGCAGGACGACCTTTGGGCGGGCAGTTTTGACTTTGCGGTCTACGAGGCACAAATTACCGAGAGCGCAGGGGTTGAACGGGAAAATTTCCGAAATGACTTGGGGCGGCGGTGGAGACGCCGGTTACGCCATCCGCGCCTACCCCTGCCGCAGCAACCGACAACGTGGCCGACATCGCCGTTGTGATCGGCAACGGGACCGGACAGGTCAGCGCGGACGGCGGCGAAACTTGGATGGACGGGGAAGCGTATCAAAAACTGCATCCAAGCCCTGACGTTGTTTGGTGGACTTATGACGAATATAAAGAATGGCTGGAAGATCAAAAGAAAATCCTGCCCGGCCTGATAGGCGGAACGGGTGGTTACTATGACGAAAAAGGCGTTTTGCATCAGGAGGTTTGGACACAGGAAAAAGTCGATGAAGCCATATCGCTGTACGAACAAACATTGGAAAGCATCGGAAACGGCGCAAAGGTTTCAAAACAGGTTGACAATGGCAACGGTGAAAGTATAGGCTATACTATCAATCCCTCTTCTGTTTCTGTCAGCGCCATGTATACTGCGGGAATTTCCTTAAGAGACGGCGGCACAGTAAATTTGGGCCCGTTCGCGACAGCGGAGGAACGCCTTACGGCGGTCGAAGCGTTTTGTGACGAACAGATTAAGGAAGGTAAAATGACGCGGCGGGAAGCCGATAAAATTCTGAGCGAGTACCGATAAGGCTTATCTCTGTAAACAAACTGTTCGCATAAACGCGTATACCCGCTTTATAGGCAAACGCCGAAAACGCGTCCGTTGTATTTCACGCCGGCGGTTAAAGTATCAGCGGCTCCGTCACATCAAAGGACTGCTCTGCCCGCAAAGTTAGTTGGACCACTTCTCTTTCCCGACCCGTTTTGCCGTAAAATTTTTATAGAACATATGTTTCTTTTTTGCTCCGCCTGTGCTATACTATCCCCATAAGCCACCCCCACTGCCGTTCTCATGACTGTCGTCCTCCCAACGTGGGCTGCCCCTGCAGCCCACAACCCAAATTCTTGTCTTTTATTGCCGCTTCGCGGCAACAAGGTAATAGAGGAGTGTGATCCACATTGGCGCAGGATTTGATCAAGAAGCTCACCCTGCTCGGCGCGGCGGCCAAGTTCGACGCCTCCTGCGCCTCTTCGGGCGGAGGGCGGGCCGGGCGCAAAGGGCAGCTCGGCAATGCCCACATGGCAGGCATCTGTCACACCTGGGCCGCCGACGGGCGGTGCGTATCACTTCTCAAAGTGCTCATGAGCAACGCCTGCCAGTACGACTGCGCCTACTGCCAGAACCGGCGCTCCGCCGACGTGGAGCGGGCCACGTTCACACCGGAGGAACTCTCCGGCCTTGTCATCGAATTTTACCGCCGCAACTACATCGAAGGCCTGTTTCTGAGTTCCGGCGTCTGCCTCTCCCCCGATCATACCATGGAACTCATGGCCCGTACACTGGAGATCCTCCGCCGGGAGCACCGCTTCGGCGGATATATCCATGTCAAAGTCATCCCCGGCGCCTCCCCCGAGCTGGTGGATGCCCTCGGTCTGCTGGCGGACCGGATCAGCGTGAACATCGAGCTGCCCTCGCGCGGTTCGCTGTCGCTGCTCGCGCCGCAGAAGACGCCGGAGAAAATCTTCAGCCCCATGGACTACATCCGCCGCGCCCAGACGATGAACCTGGAGGACCGCCGTCACTTTGCCCACGCGCCGCTCTTTGCCCCGGCCGGGCAGTCCACACAGATGATCGTGGGCGCCACCCGCGACACCGATCTCACCATCCTGCGGCTCTCGCAGGGGCTCTACCGCAAGTACCGTATGAAGCGCGTCTACTTCTCCGCCTATATCCCGGTGGGCACGCACCCCGCCCTGCCGCCCGGCGGCAGTCAGGTGCCGCTGCTGCGCGAACATCGCCTCTACCAGGCGGACTGGCTCATGCGTTTCTACGATTTCACTCCCGACGAGCTGCTCTCGGAGGCAGACCCGCTGTTGGACAGCGCGCTCGACCCAAAGTGCGCCTGGGCGCTCCGCCACCCGGAACAGTTCCCCATTGAGGTGAACAGCGCCCCGTATGAGACGCTGCTGCGCGTGCCCGGCGTGGGCATTGTCTCCGCCCGGCGCATCGTGGCCGCCAGGCGGCAGAGCGTCCTGCGGCTGGAGGACTTGCGCCGCCTCGGCGTCGTGATGAAACGCGCCCGGTACTTTCTCACGGCGCGCGGCGTCTTCGGCGGCTCTATGCTGCCCGGCAGCCCCTTCCTGCGCGAGGCCCTCACCGAGCGGCCCGACGACGGCCAGCTCTCCCTCTTTGCGCCGCCGGCCTCGGGCGCCGCCCTGCCGCCGGCCCCAGACAAACCCGGCGCCCCGGCGTCCGCCGTCGGGGCCAATCAACCGTCCGCCCATGCGCTCC
>JAIRML010000139.1 GCA_031258665.1 Oscillospiraceae bacterium
GGTCACCGGCATCCGCTATCTCACGCGGCCGTCCAGCAACCAAAACGGCAACATCACCGCCTGCACCGTCTATGTGAGCACCGACCGCAGCGGCTATACGCAGGCCGGCGCGTCTTCCGGCTGGACAAACGCCTACGGCGAGAGGCCGATCACGTTCGACGCGCCCGTGCGGGGCCGCTACGTCCTCCTGGTGGCGACAGCGCCGACGGCGTATGTCAACTGCGGTGAGTTCAATGTGGAAGTGACCGACACCGGCCTCGGCCCGGTCTGGGCCCATGTCAAAACCGCCGTCGACGGGGTGAAGGCCGTCACGGTCGGCGTGGCGCCCGGCACATACCGCCTGGCGGACCAGACAGCCTGCCTGGCCGCCGTCACCGACGCGTACAGGGCCGGCGGCACATACGAAACGGTGACAGGCGCGGTGGACGCGGCGGTCGAGGCGTTCCTGGCCAACCCGATCGTCTGGACCAAGGACGATCTGCGCACGCGCATCGACAGCGTGAGCGAGCTGCTCGGTTCGCTCACCCCCGGCGCGGCGGACGGCTGCCTGCCGGCCGGCGTCTACGAGACGCACAGGGCGCTCGTGCAAGAAGCCGAGGCGCTCTATGCCGACGCGTCGGCGACGCCCGACGAAATCGGCGCCCTGTGCGGGGAACTCGTCTCGGCGCTGGCCGTCATCAAGGCGTCGGTCATCTCGCTCACGCCGGACTTTGTGGACGGCGACATCGGCGTGTACGACCTCGCTCCGGCCGCGGACCCGGACGCGATCCGTTTCAACAACCTGGAGTGGACAGGCAACACGAGCGTGACCGGCGGTTTGCCAAACCAGGGCCGCCAGTCGCAGGTGTATGAGGTGAATCGTGAGCAGCCGCACGCCGCCGAGACACAGGCCTACGACACGCTCGACAAGGCGCTCGCCGGCGCGCGCGACTACGCGCGGCAGCTGTCAAAGTACCACCTGCCGCTCACGGGCGCGGAGGATCTGGCCCCCGAGACATCCAACTGGACGTTCTCAATCGTGCGGACACTGACCAAGACGCTGGCCACAGCCAACGCCACGAAGGACCCGCTGGGCGGGGACCAGAACATCGTCGATTTTTACAAGCCGACGTATGACGCGACCAACTGGAACAAGATCGCGGTGCCGTCGAGTTGGCAGGTCCAGGGCGTGGGCTCGGACGGCAAGCCGTATACGGGCTGGTACGACCCCGCAACCGGCTATGACCCGCCGTATTACACAAACGCCAGTATGCCCGGCAGCATCGCGTTCCGCGGCGCGAGCTACAACATATTCAACAGTGTCAGCATACCGGGCGCCCCAAACGACTACAACCCGGTCGGCTTCTACCGCCGCGCGTTTGATGTGCCCGGCGACTGGATCACGAACAAGAACAAGGTGTTCATCACGTTTGACGGCGTGGAAGCCGCGTTTTACGTATATCTGAACGGCAAGGAAGTCGGGTACCATGAGGACAGCAAGACACCGGGCGAATTCGACCTCACGCCGTTCTTGACGCCGGACGGCCGGGACAACCTGCTGGCCGTCAAGGTGTTTCGCTGGGCCGACTGCTCGTGGATGGACGACCAGGATTTCATCCGTCTCGGCGGCATATTCCGCGACGTCTACCTCACCGCGGCGCCGTACGCCCATATCCGCGACTACAAGGTCGAGACGAACTTCGACGCCGCGTTTGAAAACGCCGTGATCGACTTCCGGCTGAACGTCCGCAACTACGCGGCGGTCGATCTGACCGGGTACAGCGTGGCCGCGCAGCTGTTCGACGCGGACAATGTGGACGTTTTAAAGGACCACACGTTCAAGGCCGCCCTCAGCGGTTTTGGCGCCAATTCAGAAACAGTCGTGACAGGGCAGGCCGCCGTCATCGCGCCGCACAAGTGGTTCCCGGACGATCCGTATCTTTACACGCTCGTGCTGACGGTCTACAACGGCGAAAATGTGGCTGTCGAGCGCGTCAGCCAACAGTTCGGATTCAAACAGGTGACATTCCGCGACGCCGACAACAATTCCGACGTCGTGCGCATCAACGGCAAAAAAGTGACCATGCGCGGCGTCAACCGACACGACACATCGCCTTATGGCGGGCACTATATCTCGCGTGAGACATACTACCAGGACATTGCGATCATGAAGCGCAACAACATCAACACCATCAGAACGGCGCACTACCCGAACGATACCTATCTTTACTACCTGGCCGACAAGTACGGCGTGATGGTGGTGGCCGAGGCAAACAACGAGAGCCACGCCAACACCAGCTCCAGCATCTCGACCAACAACTTCTTCGCCATGGCCAACAGCCGCGTACGCAACCTTGTGGAGAAGGAAAAGAACCGCACATCGGTCATCATGTGGTCGCTCGGCAACGAGTCCGGCAGCCAGTCCGGCTGGCGCGACATCGCGAGAAATTTGCGCCAGGTCGATGCCACGCGCCCCGTTCACTACGAGGGGATCAAAGATCAAAACATCAGCGCCAACGGCGACAGGGGCTTTGACGTGCTCAGCTACATGTATCAGAGTGTCGACGGGCATTTTGGCGACGGCGTGAGCGCCAGCGTCGGCGCGAATATGCTGTGCGAGTACGCGCACGGTATGGGCAACTCGATCGGCAACCTGAAGGAGTACTTCGACACGTTCCGGGAGACCCCCAAGTCGATCGGCGGCTGTATCTGGGACTATGTGGATCAGTCGGTGTGGACAAAGCCGGCCAGCTACTACACGCTGCCGGAGTTCGGGCCGTATGGGTTGACGGGCGCGCTCAGCTCGACGTTCTACGACGTCCTCTTCACCCACGACCCGGTTTACGACCGCGTGCTGAAGCCGGGCGCGCATGTCACCTACGCGAACAGCGCCGGGACAAACGGCGCGGATATTTTCAACGAGAAAATATCCGGCCGTCAGCCGTTCTCCATCGAGATCTGGGCGAGGCCGCAGGACATCGCGACCAACAAAGTACTGGTGGCCAAGGGCGACAATCAGTTCGCCATCAAAACAGGCACTGTCAACGGGCAGGACTCGTTTGAGTTCTATGTGTACGACGCGGACGGCACGGACACATCGACGCAGTGGATCTCCGCGGCGGCCCCGATCCCGGCCGATTTTGCCGACGGCAGCATGCACCGGATCGTCGGCACGTTTGACGGTTCCGACCTCAGGCTGTATTATGACAGCGGCACAACGCCCATCGCCGCAAAGAACATCGGCGGCGGCAAGATCTCCACGAGCGGCTACGCGTTCGCCGTCGGCCGCGACACGCAGAACTCCGGCCGCGAATCGGTGTCGTTTATCGCGGGGGCCCGCGTGTTCACCCGCGCGCTTTCAGACGGGGAGCTGGCCGACGCGTCGCGCAAACCGAGCGACGCCGTGCCAGAAGACGACAGCGTCATCTTCTGGGCGGACTTCACCGAGGGCGATCTGAACGAAGTGAAGCCGCAGATGTACGACTATTTCGACAACGGGCTGTATCTCGGCTACGGCGGAGATTGGGGCGAGGGCAACCACGACGGTTACTTCTGCGCCAACGGCATCATCACCTCGCTGCGCAGGGAGGAGCCCGAGATCAAAGAAGTCAAGAAGGTGTACCAGAGCGTCAACTTCTTCGCCGATGAGTCGGAACTCCGCGAAGGCGTCGTGCGCGTACGCAATGAGTACTACGCCACGGACGCTTCGGAGTTCGACATCAAGTGGACGCTGTACGAGGACGGCGCGGCGATCGGAAGCGGTCTTGTGGAGAATGCCCCGCCGATCCCCGGCATCGGCCGGCAGACGATCCTGGTCAACATCCCGACGGTCGAACTCCATGTGCCGTACCTGGCCGCGCTGCCTGAGACGCTCACGCCCGGCGCGGAATACGCGCTGAAGCTGCAGGCCTGCCTCCGACAAGACGAGGACTGGGCACAGGCCGGGTATCCGATTTCGGAGGATCAATTTGCGCTCACATGGCTTCAATCGGGCGGGCGGCTGTCGCTCAACCGCGATGTCGTGGGCGGCGTGGCCGTCGAGGACGGCGAGACGGCGCTCACGATCGGCAACGAGGCATTTTCCGTGGCATTCAGCAAGGAGACGGGCGCCATCACCGGCTACACCGCCGGCGGCCAGCAGCTGATCGTCTCCGGCCCGCAGCCCACGTTCTGGCGCGCGATGAACGCCAACGACGGGTCTGTCGACGGCAAGTGGCTGGGCGCCGACACGGGCAAGCGCGTATCTTCGTTCGGCGCGCCGGCCGTGTCCGCCGACGGCAAATCCGCGGTGTTTACGGTCACGTACCAGCTTCCGGCGATCAACGCGAACACGTGGGTCGACATGACATACACCGTGTTCGGCACGGGCGCGGTGACCATCACGACGGCGCTGCGCACGACCGATACGTCTCAGATGTTCCGCTTTGGCGTGGACTTCGAGATGCCGGCCGGGTACGAGAACGTCGAGTGGCTCACGCGCGGCCCGTGGGAGAACCTGAACGACCGCAGCACGGGCGCTTTCTCCGCGAAATATCGCACGACCGTCACCGACAACTTCTTCCCGTACATCAAGCCGCAAGATACCGGCACACATCAGGAGACGCGCTACATGGCGCTCACGGGCGACGGGCCGACCGGCCTTTTGGTCGCGGCGACGGGCGACAAATTGTTTGAGGCGAACGCTCTGCACTACAGCTGGCGCGACCTCAACGCGAACAACAACAAAAACGCCGAGCCCCGGCACCTGTACCAGCTGCGGCCGCGCGCGGCGACGGTCGTCAGCGTCAGCTACGGATCACGCGGGACAGGCGGCGCGAGCTGCGGGCCCGAGACGCTGCCGCAGTATAGGCTCACCGCCGGCAACCTGTCATACAGCTACACGCTCGTACCATTTGCCGTGGGCGCGGACGACCCGGCGGCGCTCGCCCGTTACTACAGAGACCCGGTCCTGACGGACAACTATGCGCTGACCGCCTCGACGGCCGCCGGCGCCGTCGAGGCGTTGTTTGCGAACCACACGGACGAAGCCGTCGAGGCAAAGGTCATACTGGCGGTGTACGCGGCGGACGGCAGGCTTGTACATGCCGAGGCGAAAGACGCCGCCGCCGCCGCCTGGGGCCAATATGAGACCACGTTTGCCCCGGACGCGTTCCCCGGGCGCCGGCTGAAGGCATTCGCCTGGGACGCGGCCACGTACGCACCGCTCTGCGAGGCGGTCTCTCCCGCGGACAACTGACGTGGACTGCCCGCAGTCCACAACCCAAAACAACCCAACAGCCGCCCCGCTCCGGGCGGCTGTTGGGTTGTACATTCTTCGCGGCCAGCGGGCGCGGGCGCGGTTTTCCTCACACGCCCTCCCGGCGAATCGTCTCTATGAGATTGCTTTTACGCGTACGGCTTGCCGCGAAGCGCATGGTCACCCACGTGATGGAAAAAATGCCGACGACACACCCCGCGACGGCGAGCCATGGCACGCGAAACGGAATCTCCGCCGCCAGCCTCATGCCGGAGTATAGGCCGTACGCGCAGAGCAGCCCAATCGGCAAGCCGTATAAGAGCGACCGCGCCGAACTGATCACGCTCTCCAAATTCAGCATTTTGCGTATGCCGTCGCTTGTCATGCCGACGCTCCGCAAAACGGCAAACTCTCGCCTGCGGGCGCGGAGATTGGTCGAAATTGTGCTGATTACGCTCGTCAAGGCAATCAGCGCGAGCATACCGACGAAGCCATAGACGAAAAACATCACAGTCCCGGCAATCGTTTCTTGCTGCAACTTAAAGGTTGCAATATCGCTGACATGATAATAGCCGGGAAGTCCTTTGTCACTTCCTATATTCTCCGCCATAACGCTTTTTGCGTACTCGGCGAAACCCGTGCTGTCTTTGGCGTTGGTGTACCAATGGTAGACATTCGCGTCTGTGCGCGGCACGAGAATCATCAATGCCGCTTGACCAAACGATAGCATTTCCGCCGGGATCTCGTCGCTTGAGAGTACTCCGTCCAATGTAATTTCGGTGTCCGGCGCGCCATTGCCGGTCAGTGTGAGCGTCTGTTTCGCGAAGTTGTATGGAGTGAACACGGATGTTTTGCCTCTGTCGGAGGTAAAGCGCAGTGTGTTCAACAGAATGTTTGAGCCGACGGGGACCCCCGCTTTCTCGCAAAGCCCGGCGTAAGCGCCGCCGTCAACCATCATGAGGATGGCCCGCGTCGGGCCGTGAGCGAGTATCCCGGTCTGCCGCGTCTTGTCCGTCATCATCTCTTCCGGCGGCGTCACTGTATAGGTGATGTTGTTCATGCCGACACCCGACACCCTGACGCCATTGTACTCGCGGAGTTTCGCGATGATTTTCTCCGCGGTGTGAGCGTCAATCGTCGAATAATTGATATTTTCAAGCTCACTGTCGTCGCCGTAAGTGTACTCTATGGGGCTGGAAAATTGCGCGAAAGCGGTGATGCCGCTGACCGGAAACGCCAAACGTATGGTCGCGTTCATCGCTGCGGAAAACGCGCCCGCGACCATGACAAGCACGATGCTGATTGTCAGCGATACGACCGTCGCGCGAAAGCCGCGGCGGCTGCGTTTCACCGACTTTGCCGCGAGCGCTCCTTCAAATCCGAACAGCTTTGCGGTCAATTTTGATGTTCTGGCGTTTTTGATTTTCACTTCGCCCTTCGCTCGGACGGCGTCTATCGCGGCGATGTTCGCGGCCTTTCTCGCGGGCCGCCACGCGGAGAGAATCACCGTAACGAACGACACCGCGACGGCCAGTAGAAACATCAGAGGAGACACCGCAAACGGCAGACGAATGTCGATCGCAAACGCGTTGCTTTCGTACATATAGCCAAGTGAATTATTGGCCACGCTGATACCGAAAAGCTCGACAAGCAAACCCGCGATCACGCCGAGCGGTATGCCGATAACGCTCAAAAATACACCTTCATAAATGACACTTTCGGCAATTTGTTTTTTTGTCGCGCCGACGCTTTTGAGTATGCCAAACTGTCGCGTCCGCTCGCTTGCGGACATTCGAAAGGCGTTTGACACGACGATGACCGACGCGGCGATGATCATCGTCGCGAAAACGCAGCCGACCGCTATGAGCGCGGCAGTTCGCGCGGGTGTATAGCTGTCACGCCCGAGAACGATCTCAAATGCCCGCTGCGTCGACAACACAAGCCCCGCTGTCGCCGTCAGCATCGCGGACGACAAGGCGATGCCGAGAACCGTCATGATCGTGTGGCCTTTTTGTGTTTTTATTTGCGAGAGCGCGAGTTTTGCCGTCAGTTTCATTGCGACGCCTCCTCATCACGGAGGATGTTTCCATCGCTGATTATGAGTATCCTGTCGGCTTGGATGGCTATGTTTTCGTCGTGGGTAATGACAATCAAAGTCTGATGATATTTTTTGTTTGAGAGTTTCAACAGGTCGATCACTTCACGGCTCGACCTGCTGTCGAGGTTGCCGGTCGGTTCGTCCGCGAGAATGATGGCGGGGTCGTTGATGAGCGCCCGCCCGATTGACACACGCTGCTGCTGCCCGCCGGACAATTCGCTCGGCAGGTGCTTGGCGCGGTCGGAGAGCCCTATCGTTTCAAGGATAGAGCGCAGTTTGTCCGCGTCCGGCTTGCGGTTGTCAATCAGGCGCGGAAGCATGATGTTTTCTTCGGCGGTGAGCGTCGGGATGAGGTTATAAAATTGGTATATTATCCCAATGTTGCGGCGGCGAAAAATCGCCATTTCGCTCTCGTTCAGCTTAAAAATATCGTGGCCGTCAATCGTGACACTCCCGGCAGTCGCCCGGTCCACGCCGCCAATGAGGTGCATAAGTGTCGATTTGCCGCTCCCGGACGCGCCGACGATCGCCAGGAACTCACCTTTGTCCACACGAAAGCTCACGCCATTCAACGCGACGACGCTCGTAGGGCCCTCGCCATAGATTTTTGTCAAGTCTTTGACTTGCAAGATGCTCATCATCGTACCCCCCCAACGTGGGTCGCCCCTGCAACCCACATTTTTGTTTTTTGCCGCCGCTTCGCGGCAGCAAGGCGCTGACATCTTCACGCATCTATCATAGCAAATCAAAGTGACTCTGCGGTGACTATTTTCGAGTTAAATGTGACAGTTTTGTCACATTTCCACCCCACGCACATGAAGTGTGCGCGGGGGCCCCGGGGTCGCGATATATGGTTCCACTCCAGAAAAAGCCAAGGAACGGATTGGATATACTGA
This sequence comes from Oscillospiraceae bacterium, assembly GCA_031258665.1. Classification (GTDB taxonomy): domain Bacteria; phylum Bacillota; class Clostridia; order Oscillospirales; family UBA929; genus JAIRTA01. The sequence goes on from JAIRML010000139.1 coordinate 8,210, forward strand.
ATATTGTGTCATTGCTTTAGCAATGACACAATATTCAGTATAAAAGCCCTCGTTCATTATATTTTTGCAATAAAATCATATATTTTCAGCGTGAAGGTCGCGCCAACGCCGTTGCCGCCGCCGTCAACTTCGATGTCGCCATTTTGCCCGCGCAGTATCGCGCGCGCAAGCGACAGACCGATTCCGCAGCCTGTAAGCGAGCGCGAGCCTTGAAACCGTTTGAATAATCCGGCGATCTCGGCACGGGTCAGGCCATCGCCGCCGTCCGTGACGCTGACCCACGCACAAATCGGGTTCATGCCCAATTCGATGCGGAGTTCGCAGCCGGCGGGCGAGTGTTCCGACGCATTCTTGATGATATTTGTGAGCGCTTCGGCGGTCCAGCGGCGGTCGCAGTAGATTTTAATGCCCCCATGCGCCGCTTCGCCGCCGACCGATACACGCTGATTTTTCACGTCGAGCAGGGTCTGCAAGGGTTCGAGCGCGAGGCGGATCAATTCCTCTGACGGCACATTGTTTCGCTTAAACGTCACTGCGCCCGCGTCGAGTTTTGCCATTGTGAGCAGTGCCGACACGAGGAACGAGGTGTGGTCAAGGCTCTTACGGATGTTTGCGGCAAACTCCGCTTGCTTTTCTGGAGGCAGCCCGCCGGCACCGAGCGCGTTTTCGAGCAGATCGGTCATGATCCCGATGGACGTCAGCGGTGTTTTGATTTGGTGTGAGATGTCGGCAAGCGTGTTTTTCAACATGGCGCGCTCTTTTTGGAGCGCGTCAACCTCCTCGTTGCGCCGCGTGACGAGCGTGTGAATGTCGTTGCGCAGCCTGAACGGCTTCGTGATGTAATCGTCGGCGCCGCCCTCGAAAGCGCGGACGACATGGCCCTCATCGTCGACGACGGTGAGAAAGATCACGGATGTGTTCGAGAGCTTTTCGCGCACATCAAACCCTGTGCCGTCGGGCAGCTGCATATCCAGTATGGCAAGGTCGTAAGCGGCGGCGGCCATCGCGCGCGCGGCGGCGCGCGCGGTCTGCGCGTGCGTGACCGCGTAACCCTCCTGTTCAAGCGCGTAGACCAAACCGGACGCTATGATCGCGTCGTCCTCTACGAGTAGAATGGCTCCGTTCATATCTTCACCGCCTGTTGCGGTTCGATTTGATATACTTGCAGTTTCGCTTTGCGCCGACAGCCTTTCTTTGCAGATTCTCACGCTGCCGGTGCATAGCATGGATTCATTTGGGTTGTGGGCTACAGGGGCAGCCCACGTTAGTGACTTATGGCCGCAGAGCGGCCATAAAAAACAAGAATTTGGGTTGTGGGCTGCGGAGGCAGCCCACGTTAGTATACACCGGATGAGTGGATGACGCAAGCCTCGATTTGCCGCGGGCATGGCTTCCTGCCAGTGTGCATCGCGATAGCAGCGCGCCTCGGCGCGCTTCGCCACAGACACGAAAACCGGCGGCCTCACCATGGCGTGAGGCCGCCGACGCTCTGATAACCAATATTTACCAACCCTGGGCGGCCCCCGTGGGGAGACCGCCTCAGTTCACAAATGTCTGCCGCAGCCCATCGACGTCGGCGGCGGGGGCGGGCTGGACAGGGTACCAGCCGCGGGCGTTCATGGACTGGAAGAGCTCGGATTGGATCGCGTGCCCGTCTTTGAGGAGGTCCAAAAAGTCGTCGCGCAGCTGTATATTGACGCATTCGCCGGCGAAGGTGTTGTAGTTGCCTGAGAGAAATTTTTCGCTGGAGAGAAAGTCGTTCAGGATCTCTTTGTCTCCCAGCGTGCCGCTGGTTGCTTGGGTCGGTGTGTTCATGGTGGCGTCCTCCTTACCGAAGATGGTTGGTCAGTGTGTCGAAGTGCCGCTGGTGGCGGGCGGCGATGCTTGTGAACTGGTTCTTCAGCGTCGTGTCGGTACACTGTCCGGCCATCGTCCGGTACTTCTTGACAAGGATCTGCTCCGTGCCGAGCAGGTCCTTGAGGGCCGAGCACTCCTTGGTCGTCAGGTTGGCCATTGGCCTCACTCCTTTTTGGCGCCCTCGCGCCCGATTTTCACCAATTGCTTTTGTTGCCGCGAAGCGGCAGTAAAAGCAAGAATTTGGGCTGCGGGCCGCGGGTGCAGCCCACGATAGTATGGGCAAAATCCGGCGGGAGTATGTATGCGGCGCCCCGCGAGGCGCCTCAGCGCCTCGATCCAACCCCCGTGTTGTTGAAAAACAAAGTTTTTCAACAAATAAACAAGAATTTGAGTCATGACTTGCCGCCGACGATCTTGCAGGGCTGGATGTTCCAGATCTCGGAGGCGTAGAGATTGATCGTGTGGTCCGAGGAAAAATGCCCCGAGAGGGCGATGTTCGTGAGCGCCATGCGCTGCCAGGTCTCCTGGTCGCGGTAGCGCGCGCCCAGCCGCGCCTGTGTGTCCGCGTAGCTGTCGAAGTCGCGCAGCACGAAGAACTCGTCGTTGTACTGCAGGAGCGAACGCGTGATGTTGTTGAACTCGTCGTGCGGCTCCCGCGGGAAGAGCCCGCCCTGGAGCTGCGCCAACATGCGGCTCAGCCGCGTGTCGCTCTCTGCCAGCGCGGCGGCGTTGTAACCGCCGTTTGCGTAATAATCCAGCACATCGCGGACCTTGAGGCCGAAGAGGAAGAAGTTGTCGTCCCCCACGAGCTCGCGGATCTCGATGTTCGCGCCGTCATCCGTGCCGATCGTCACCGCGCCGTTCATCATGAACTTCATGTTCCCCGTGCCAGAGGCCTCCTTCGAGGCGGTTGAAATCTGCTCGCTGACATCGGAGGCGGGGAAGACCAGCTCGGCGATCGGGATGCCGTAATTTTCGAGGAACACGAGTTTGATGCGCCCGTCCACGCGGCTGTCGCCCTGGATCACCAGGGCCAGCTCGTTGATGAACTTGATGATGTTCTTGGCGTAATAATAGCTCGGCGCCGCCTTGCCGGCGATGATGAAGGTGCGCGGCGTCATCTCAACGGCCGGGTTGTCACAGATCTGGTTGTAGAGGTGCAGGATGTGCAGGGCGTTGAGAAGCTGGCGCTTGTAGGCGTGGATCCGCTTGATCTGTACGTCGAAGATCGAGTCCGGGTCTACGGCCACGCCGTTGTTCTTCATGATATACGCGGCCAGGCGCTCTTTGTTTTGCCGCTTGATTCGGCGGAGCCGGTCCAGCACCACCGGGTCGGCGCGGAAGTCGAGCAGCCCCTTCAGCCGCTCCGGCGCCGAGATCCACTTTTCGCCGATGAGTTCGCTGATCATGTCTGTGAGCAGCGGGTTCGACTTGATCAGCCAGCGGCGGTGTGTCACACCGTTTGTCTTGTTGTTGAATTTCTCCGGGAAGAATTCGCAGAGTTCTCGCATGACGACGCTCTTCAGCAGCTCGCTGTGGACGGCGGCCACGCCGTTGACGCTGTGCGAACCCACGACGGCGAGGTTCGCCATCTTGACGACGCCGTCTGAGATGATGGACATGCGCCGCACGCGTTCCGGGTCGTCCGGATAGGCCCTCATGAGCGCCAGGCAGAAGCGGCGGTTGATCTCTTCGACGATCATCATCATGCGCGGCAGGAGTTCCCGGAAAGTGTCGACCGGCCAGGTCTCCAGCGCCTCCGGCAGGATCGTGTGGTTTGTGTAGGCGATGATGGACGTGGTCTGCGCCCAGGCGTCCTCCCACCCCATGCCCTCCTCGTCTATCAAAATGCGCATGAGCTCGGGCACGGCCAGCGCCGGGTGGGTGTCGTTGATGTGCACGGCGATGCGGTCGGAGAGGTGTGCGATGTCCTGCTGCTTCCGCTTGAAGCGCCGCACAATGCTCGTGAGGCCGGCCGACACAAAGAAATATTGCTGCTTGAGGCGCAGCTGCCGGTTGCGGTAATTGGAGTCGTCTGGGTAAAGCACCTCGGAGATGGCCTCCACCGCGTAGCGGTTCGAGACGGCGCTGATGTAATCGCCCCGGGAGAAGGAGGAGAAGTCGAAGTAGCTGTCGATCGCCTCGGCGCTCCAGAGGCGCAGCGTGTTCACCGTGTTGTTGTGGTAGCCCAAGATGGGCATGTCGTACGGGACGGCCAACACGGGCACATAGTCCACATGTTCGAAGTGCACATGGCCCGTCTCGTCAAACGAGGTCTCCACCCGCCCGCCAAACTTGACCACCACGGCCTTGTCCGGCTTGCAGATCTCCCAGGCGTTTGTCTCCCGTAGCCAGTTGTCGGGCAGCTCCACCTGATAACCGTCGATGATCTTCTGTGAGAAGAGGCCGTACTTGTAGCGGATGCCGCAGCCGTGCCCCGGCAGGCCCATGGAGGCGATGGAGTCGAGGAAGCAGGCGGCCAGACGGCCCAGCCCGCCGTTGCCCAGCCCCGCGTCCGGCTCGACGCCGAAGAGCTCGTCCAGGTCGATGCCGAGTTCGGACAGACCCTGTCGGCAGATGTCGCCCATCCCCGTGTACAGCAGATGCGCCTCCAAAAATTTGCCCACCAAGAACTCAAGCGAAAAGTAATACACCTGGCGATGGCCCTGGATCAGGTAGGTGTCGTTTGTTTTGATCCACTTGTCATTGATCGCGTCGCGGAGCATCGAGGCCAGCGCGACGTACTTGTCCGACAGGGAGGCGTCCTCCAGCGACTTGCCGAACATGGAGGCGATTTTCTTTTTGTAACTGCGCTTGAACGCCGCTTTGTTCGCAAACATGCTATTCCTCCGTTACAGGGCGCCGCCTCTTCCGGCGGGGCGCCTATGTCCGCCTATACCATCAGTATCGTGTGATCACGCCGGCGGAATAATAATTTAAATAAAATATATCGAGGCAAATAACAAACTTTACCATCTCACCCACAGAGCCGCCAGAGCGGAGAGCAGGAGCAGATGTGCCATATAGGATGGTAAAATGATCCATTTTACCATCTCACCCACAGAGCCGCCAGAGCGGAGAGCAGGAGCAGATGTGCCATATAGGGTGGTAAAATGAGGGTGCAGATAAAAAATATGGGTAGGGTGGGTGTTAGAGGGCAAGGGAACGTGAGAAGCAAGATGAGAGGAAGGGGCGCTCGACATCACGAAACCAAAGATCGCTTTCGGCCTTGGTT
>JAIRML010000142.1 GCA_031258665.1 Oscillospiraceae bacterium
AACCAAGGCCGAAAGCGATCTTTGGTTTCGTGATGTCGAGCGCCCCTTCCTCTCATCTTGCTTCTCACGTTCCCTTGCCCTCTAACACCCACCCTACCCATATTTTTTATCTGCACCCACCCCAAATGGGCAAAAAAGTGCTTAGAAGGGGTGCTTGGGGCTGTGCGTTCAAACGGGAGCCGCGATCAATGGGGCGGTTTGCATTGTTGCAGACAAGATGATATAATATCCGCAGAGGGTCGGGCAAAGCCCTCCCGCGCCGCTCAAAAAATATATCACAACGATGATTCCACTGCAAAAAAGCTGTGGAAATCTGCAGGCGGCAAAGTGATTGTCGGCCAGTGTCGAGGTAAGGAGAGTGCCCTGTATGCGAAACATACCCTCTGCGCTTGCCGCAGAGTTCAAGTTGACTGAGACCCAAGTCGCGGCGACGCTCGCGTTGATCGACGACGGCAACACGATACCGTTTATTGCCCGCTACCGCAAAGAAGCGACGGGCGGCATCGATGATGTGACGCTCCGCGAGCTTGCGGCGCGGTTGGCGTATCTGCGCAACCTCGAAGCCCGCAAGACAGAGATTTTGCGGCTTATTGACGAGCAGGGCAAACTTACGCCCGCGCTGCGGGCGGATATCGAAGCGGCGGAGGTCATGCAGCGCGTGGAGGACTTATACAAGCCGTTTAAAAAAAAGCGCGCCACAAGGGCGTCGAAAGCGCGCGACGCGGGGCTTGAACCGCTTGCGGCGCTGATTTTGGAGCAGTCGCTGACGAGCGGCAAGCCATTACAATTCGCCGCCGATTGCCTGAACGCCGAAGCGGGTTACGACACGCCGGAGCTTGCGCTTCAGGGCGCGCTCGACATCATCGCCGAGCGGGTCGCCGACGACGCGGCGCATATCGCGCTCCTGCGCGACTTCACCCGCAAGCGTGGCAGCATCGTCAGTGTCGCCGCGGACCCCCTGGATAAAACCGTGTATGAGATGTATTACGACTGGAGCGAGCCGGTTTTAAAGATCCCGAACCACCGCGTTTTGGCCATCAATCGCGGCGAGAAAGAGGGGAAATTGCGTGTCAAAGTGCAAATTGACGCGGATATTGCAGTTGGGTTGTTAGAAGAACGTGTCATCAAGCGTCCGAGCATATTTGCCCCATTGCTGAAAGCGACGCTTGCCGACAGCTATAAGCGGCTGATGGCGCCGTCGCTCGAACGTGAAGTGCGCAGTGAGCTCACCGAACGTGCCGCAGCGGACGCCTTCAGGGTGTTTGCGAAAAACACAGAAAGCCTGTTGCTCACGCCGCCCGTGCGCGATGCCCGCGTGATTGCCATCGACCCCGGCTACCGCACGGGCTGCAAAGTCGCCGTGCTCGACGAGCGCGGCAAGCTGCTTGACTACACGACCATCTACCCCACGCCTCCGAGGTCAGACGCTGCGGGCGCGGTGAGGACGCTGAAACAGTACGCCGACAAGCACAACATAAATGTGATTGTTGTCGGAAATGGCACTGGTGGCCGCGAAACGGAAGAAGTTGTCGCGGACTTTATCACCCGGTCCGGCGCGGACATTCAGTATACGATCGTCAACGAGGCGGGCGCGTCGGTTTATTCCGCGTCGAAGCTCGCAAGCGAAGAGCACCCCGACCTCGACGTGACCACGCGCGGCGCGATGAGTTTGGGGCGCAGGTTGCAGGACCCACTTGCGGAGCTTGTGAAAATCCCGCCTAAATCCATCGGTGTAGGGCAGTATCAGCACGATTTAAACCAGGCCGCGCTCGACACCGTACTGGCTGGCGTTGTGGAGAATGTCGTCAACCGCGTGGGGGTTGATCTGAACACCGCGAGCGCGAGTCTGCTCGGCTATGTCGCGGGAATCGGCGCGGCGGTTGCGAAAAACATCGTGGCCTACCGCGAAGCGAACGGCGCGTTCACCGACCGCAAGCAGTTAAAAAAAGTGCCGAAACTCGGAGAAAAAGCATTCGGCCAGTGTGCGGGTTTTCTGCGCATTGGCGGCGGCAAAAATCCATTGGACACGACAAGTGTTCACCCCGAGAGCTACGCCGTTGCGGCAGAAATACTGAAGCGCATTGGCGTCAGTCCCTGCGAAATTACACGCGGCGGCATTGCCGATATGGCGGAGCGCGTGGGCGATTTGAACGCGCTCGCCGCGGAACTTGGTGTGGGGCTGCCAACGCTTCGCGATATTGTTGCCGAACTTCAAAAGCCGGGGCGCGACATCCGCGATGACGCGCCGCCCGTGGTGTTCAGCCGCTCGGTGAAGTCGTTCGGCGACCTCACCGTCGGTATGGAACTCATGGGGACTGTTCGCAATGTGGTGGATTTCGGCGCGTTCGTCGACATCGGCGTGAAGCAGGACGGACTTGTTCATGTCTCAAAAATGGCGAACCGTTTTATCAAGCATCCAAGCGAAGTCGTCGCGGTCGGCGATACCGTGAAAGTATGGGTGAGTAAGATCGACAGAGAACGCGGGCAAATCGAGCTGGCAATGGTCCGGGGGAAATAATCCACAAACACGGGCCGCAGGGAAACCTGCGGCCCGTGCGCTCGTCAATGCCGCCGCGTCAGCAACAGGGAGGAGTGGATGACCACCGCGACGGACCCCGCGTTGTGCACCAGCGCGCCCATGACGGGGTGCAGGAGACCGGCGGCGGCCAGGGCGACGGCGGCGAAGTTCAGGAACATGGCCAAAGTCAAATTGATATAGATCGTTCGCATGACCCGCTTGGAGAGTCGCAGCAACGGCGGGATCTCTCTGATGTCGTCCCTCACAAGGGCGGCGTCGGCGGCCTCAATGGCGATGTCGCTGCCCACGCCGCCCATGGCGATGCCGACATGTGCGGCCTTGAGCGCGGGGGCGTCGTTGATGCCGTCACCCACCATGCAGACCAAGTTGCCCTGTGCTTGGTACTGTTGGATGACGGTCAGCTTGTCCTCCGGCAGACAGTCGGCCCGCACCTCAGAGATGCCCGCCAGACCGGCGATGTGGGCGGCCGCCTGCGGCGCGTCGCCCGTCAGCAGGACGACGTCGACGCCTGCGGCCCGGATGGCCTCGATCGTGTCGGCGGCGTCCGGCCGAAGTGTGTCGGACAGGACGAGAAAGCCCAGTGTCTCGCGCTCCGCCATGACATAGATGACGGTGGCGCCGTCCGCTTTGGCCTGCGCGGCCTCTCGGGTAAACGGCGCCGGCAGGGTGAGTCCCCGTTCCGAAAGCCAGAGCTCGGTGCCGGCGTATATGGTCTGCCCGCGGATCTCGGCCGCGACGGTTTCACCCGCCAGCACCCGGAGCGTGTCGCCGACTTTCACCTCATCCGCCGGCACAATGGCCTCTTCGCCGTCCCGCACGACGCGCGCCGTGACGGGGGTCAGGCGCACCAGTTTTTCGAGACCGGCCCGGGCCTTGGCCACAGTCCGTTCCTCGAGGTACGAACCGAGGAGCATGATGAACGCTACCTCGCCGGCGGCAAAGATTTCACCGATGATGAGGGAGGCGATCAGCGCCAGGGAGACAAGGACATCGGCCTTCACATCCCATCGGGTCAGCCCTACCGCCGCGTCTCGGGCGATCGGGAGGCCGCAAAGCAGCGCGGCCACCCACGCGGCGTCGACCGGCAGGGGCAAGAGATGGAAAAAGCTTACAATCAGTGCCGGCAAAGAGAGACCGAGACAGAGCAGTGTCCGCTTCTCATCGTCTTTCCAAAAAGTCATCATGCCATATTTGTCTCCCATCCAATGCGGGCTGCACCCGCAACGCTCTTTCATCAAGACTTTTGTCGTAAAAGATAACGAAACTCTGGCCCTGATAGTAATGCGCAAAACAGGGCTTCTGACCTTGTATAGTTTGCTGTACGGCTCTCACGAAATGATGAAAAGCCGATACTCCATTTTCTCTCTAAAGTAAACTTCCATTGAGCGCATGATATGGGCAAGATATT
>JAIRML010000266.1 GCA_031258665.1 Oscillospiraceae bacterium
CTGGAGGAATCCCTCAGCATCCTGCACTACATCAGCCGGGAGGACCGGTTCATCAGCAACAACCGCGTGCTGCTCACCGAGATGGAGCAGATCATGCTGTTCCTCCGCTACGCGCGCGCCGGGCGGGCCGACGAGTATCATTTCGACGCGCCGCCCTTCTTCGACCGCCACAGCCGCATCCATTACAGCATGCTCTCAAAGGCAAGCACCTACGAGGACATGCTGGCGGCCGTGCGGGAGACAAACTTCCACACACCGCTGGCCCGCCTGTCGCTCACCGAGGAGGGGTTCCCCAACTACACCACGGTGGAGATGGTCATGCGCAGCCACTATTACCGCGCGCTTCTCGACATGATCGGCGCGCGGTACCGCGGCAAGACGCTGGCGGTGTTGAAGGAATCTGTGGGCGTGGAGGTGGACATGATCAACATCATGACGCTCATGCGTGTGCGCCGATACTTCCCCCACCAACTCGGCGACGTGTTGTCCATGCTGATCCCGGCCCATCACAAACTCACGCCCGCCTTCATCCGGGAGATGTACACGGCCGCCACGGAGGAGGACGCATGGGGGCTCTTGTGTGCCTCCCCATACGGCAAATTCTTTTCGTCCCATGTCTACACGCACATCGAAGAGTACTACTACCAGTTTCTCTACGAGTTCAACCACCGCGCCCTGAGCGTCGCCGCGCCCTCGGTGTACACGCCGCTCGCCTACCTCAATTTGCGGCAGGTGGAACTCAAAAATCTGATCAACGTCATCGAATGCGTGCGGTACGGGCTGCAGCTCTCACAGGCCCCCTCCGTGCTGTTTGGTGTGTCCTGACGCTGCCGTTTTGCGTGCGCGGCCGTGTCCGCCCTGCCCCTTTTCGAACCGTGTTTTGTGCGAACGTGTTTCAGAAGATCGGTATGAAAAAGAAATTTCTTTTTCTGGGGAAGTGAAGCTTGTGGCTGTTGTCCCAATGAAACTCGTGACCATCGCCGGACCGCTGAGTGAATTTGACTCGGTGGTATATTCGTGTATCATCAATCAACAATTTCACCCGGAATCCACGACCAATGTGATCAAAAATATCAAGTTTTTGTACCCCTTTGAGCAGCAGAACCCCTACGCCGACCTGCTGCGGCAGGCGGAGTCTCTGGCGGACCGGATGGAGATCGAACTTGCCTACCGCCCGTTTGAGACAATGAATTTCAGCCCGGACAAATCCTTCGTATTTCTCAAAGACCTGGAGGCCCGCTACCAGGCGCTGATCGACGAGCGCGCCGCCCTCACGCAGCGGATCACCGACAACGAGCGCATTCGCATGCAGCTTCAGCACATCACCGACGTAAACGTCCCTTTGCAGGACTTCTTCACCGTGACCTACGTCAAATTCCGTTTCGGCCGGATGCCGCGCGAGACCTACAACAACTTCATCGCCCACCTGATGGAGCGCAACGACCTGTTCTTCTTTCTCACGAGCCTCGAGCGGGACTGGGTGTACGGCATGTACATGACCCCGCGCGCCGGCGCGGAGAAGGCGGACTCTCTGATGGGCTCTCTCCAGTTCCAGCGCATCCGCATCTCCAGCCGCGTCAAAGGCACCGGCGAGGAGGCTTTCCGGGAGGTCACGCTCGACACCGAGCGGACGGAGTACCGCCTGGAGGAGATCAAAAGCGAACTGCGCATCTTGGCGGACAAAGAAAAGGAAAATTTCCTGCGCTGCTATTCTTACGCACGCTTCATGAACGACAGCTTCAACATCCGCCGCTACGCCGCCCACACAGAGGAGAGCTTCTATCTCCTGGGCTGGGTGCCGGAGCCGGATTACCCGGCTTTTACCGCGCAGTTCGAAAAACAGCGCTCGCTCACTGTCGTCGTTGTGGCGGACGACCCCGACGCGGTGGTCGAATACACCCCGCCCATCAAGCTCAAAAATCCGCGCATCTTCCGGCCGTTTGAACCCTACCTCGCGATGTATGGCCTGCCGTCCTACAACGAGATCGACCCGACGCCCCTCATGGCCGTCCTCTATACGCTGCTGTTCGGCATCATGTTCGGCGACGCGGGCCAGGGCGCGCTGCTGGTCATCGCGGGGCTTGTGATGAAGTTTGTCAAAAAGATGTGGCTCGGGCCCATCGTCTGCTACGCGGGGGTCTCGTCCATCTTCTTCGGCCTCTTCGTCTATGGCAGTGTGTTTGGGTTCGAACACTGGCTCCCCGGTTTTAAGATCTTGGAGTCCGCCGAAAACAATCGGCTGGGGCTGCAGATGGCCATCTACCTGGGTGTCGCCCTGCTGGCCGTCTCGTTCATCACAAACATCATCAACGGGGTCCGCCAAAAAAGTCCGCTCAAAAGTTTGCTCGGGCCAAACGCGCTGGCCGGTCTTGTCCTCTACCTCGCCATCCAGGCGATCGTCCTGCCCATCTTGGGGTTTGCGGAGAATCTCTTCCCCACGGGGCTGCTCATCGGGCTCGCCGCGCTCCCGCTTGTCCTCATCTTCCTGCGGGAACCGCTGGCGCATCTCATCAAACACCGGTCGCTCTGGAAGCCGCCTGGCGTCGTCGACTACGTGCTGGAGAACGTGTTTGAGCTCATCGAGATCCTGCTCTCCTACGTCACCAACACCATCTCTTTTCTGCGCGTGGGCGCGTACGCCATCAGCCACGCCTCAATGATGTCGGTTGTCTTCATGCTGTCCGGCGCCCACGACGGGCACGGCGGCAACCTCATCGTCATCATCTTGGGCAACCTCGTCGTCATGGGCATCGAAGGGCTCCTGGTCGGCATTCAAGTGCTGCGCCTTCACTTCTACGAGATCTTCAGCCGTTTCTACGCCGCCGAGGGCCGCCCGTACAGCCCCATCATCATCGATTATCACGTCCACCACAGCTGATCCGCCCCCATGCGCCCCCCCGCGCGATTTTTCCACCAACGTGGGCTGCACCCGCAGCCCACAACCTGCAACCCACAGCGCCGGGCGCCGGAAGGCGCTGAGTTTGGGCACCGGCGGCGCTCCGCACGCACAGATCTCTGCGTGCCCCACGTTGTCAACAAGTTTAGGAGGGTTTTCAATGTTTCCGATGCAAGCTGTGTCTATGTTGGTCCTGGTCGCGACGATTGTGGTGTCCCTGTACCTCATCTACCGCCGCAAAGCAGCCGGCAAACCGGTGAAACGCGCGCTCGTGACGCACATCGTATCCTTTTTTGCGATGAGCGTGCTCTTCGCGGCGTCCGGCATCGCGGGGCAGGCGCTGGCCGCGGCCGCGCCCGGCGCGGCGGAAGCCGTGGGGGCGCTTGACCCGCAAGCCGGCCTCGGTATGATCGCCGCGGCGCTGGCCGTGGGCATCTCCGGCGTCGGCAGCGGCATCGCCGTGGCGGCCTCCGGCGCGGCGGCGCTGGGCGCCATTTCGGAAAACGACAAAACATTCGGCAAAGCGCTCATCTTCGTCGCCCTGGCGGAAGGCATCGCGCTGTACGGCCTGATCATCGCCTTCTCGATCCTGAACAAGTTCTGAGGCCCGTTTGCCCGCGCCCGGCGCCGGGCCGCGGACAGCCCGTTTGCCGGAAAGGAGATGCCGTATGCGTTTCTTTGTGATTTCGGACAATTCCGACACCCTGACCGGGCTCCGTCTGGCCGGCATCGACGGGACACGCGTCTCCTCCGCGGAGGACGTCAAAGAGGCCGTGTCCAAGGTCATCGCAAACCCGGACATCGGCGTCTTGCTGATCACCGAAAAGCTGGCCCGCGCGACCCCGGACTTGATTTACGACCTCAAGCTCAAGCTGACCCACAC
>JAIRML010000234.1 GCA_031258665.1 Oscillospiraceae bacterium
AAAATTATGTCGTATGTCGGCACCGCCAAAAAACATAGCCTCAGTGCCTATGAAGCCATCAGACAGGCCATTTTAGGCAATCCCCAGTTTGTCCTGGGCAGAGAGTCCTGAACAGTTACTAAAAAACAAGAATTTTGGGTTGTGGGCTGCCTTGCAGCCCACGTTGGTGCCTTGTTGCCGCTTCTCGGCAACAAAAACAGCCCCAATTGTCAATTGTCAATTGTCAATTGTCAATTGTCAATTGTGCGTCCGCCGTCCACGGTGTAGATCGTGTCCGCGACGCCCATTGTGGAGCGGCGGTGTGAGACGAGGACGACGGCGCGGCCGGCGGACTCCTCCCGCAGGGCCCGCAAGATGATGCCCTCGTTGAGGCTGTCGAGGCTGCTCGTCGGCTCGTCGAGCAGCAGGAGCGGCGCGCCGTGCAAAAAGGCGCGGGCCAGCCCGATGCGCTGGCGTTCGCCGCCCGAGAGCGTGCCGCCGAGCTCCCCCACCTGTGTGTCGTATCCCTCCGGCAGGGAGACAATGAAGTCGTGCACCGACGCCTTGCGCGCCGCCGCCGTCACCTCCGCCCGCGCGGCGTCCGGTCGCCCCAGTTTGATGTTGGCCTCAATCGTGTCGTGGAACAGGTCGGTCTCCTGGGTCACATAGCCCTCCAGCGCCCGCAGATGCGCCGTCGGGATGCGGTCGAGCTCGACGTCCGACAGAAAGAGGGCGCCTGCCGGCGCACGCCAAAAGCGCATGAGCAGCTTTAAAAAGGTCGACTTGCCGGACCCGCTCCGGCCCACGACCCCCGTGATCCGCCCCTGCGGGATCCGCACCGACAGCCCGCGCAGAACCTCGTGCGCGCCGTAAGAGAAGGAGAGCGCCCGGCTCTCCGCGCCGGTGAAGGGCGGTGTGGGCCCCGCCGGGACATCCGGCGTCTCCGGCGTTTCGTCCAGCAGGTCCAGCACCCTTTGCCCCGCCGCGAGGGTGCCCGGCAGGCTGCCCGAAAGGTTTGACAGCGCCAGCACGGGCCCGAAGGAGGAGAAGACGGCGAGGGTCGCGAGCAGGGCGCCGGCGTCGTCCACCCCGGCCGTGGGCCCGAGCAGCCGGGCCGCGGCCAGCGTGCACAGCGAAAAGACGGTCACGGCGAGGCCGGAGAGTGCCCCGGTCCGCCCCTCGCGGCGCCTGAGCGCGCCCTGGACGGCCTCCATCTCCTCGGTCAGGCGGCCCATCTCCGCCCGGCGCGGGCGGCCCTGGCCGAGTTGCATGAGATCGGCCAGGCCGCGCAGGCTGTCGAGGTAAAAGCTGGAAAACGCGCCGGCCCGGCCCCGCAGCGCCCCGGCCTCCGCCCGGGACGCCCGGGCGGTCAGCGCCGGCAGGAGCGCGCCCACGGTCAGGTAGCCGGCGGCGGCGATCAGGCCCAGCAACGGGTGGAACGACCCGGCAAACAGCGCCGCCCCCAGCGAAACGAGGGCGGCGATGGCCACGGGCGAGACCGTGTGGGCGTAAAACACCTCCAGCAGCTCGATGTCGCCGGTGAGCAGCGCAATCAGGTCCCCGCGCCCTCGGGTCTCCAGCTTGGCCGGGCAGAGGCGGCGCAGCGCCGTGAAGACCCGGTCCCGGAGGACGGCCAGCAGCTTGAACGCGATGTAGTGGTTGCAGAGCTGTTCGCCGTAGCGGCAGGCGCCGCGGCCCGCAGCCAAAATGAGGACCGCCGCAAACAGGCCCGGCAGCGCCGCCGGCGCGGCGGCCGCGCGCAGCAGGGCGACGCCGCCGAGCACCGGGATGAAGATGGCGCAGGCGTGGCCCAGCGCGCCGAGCGCGATGGCCAGCAGCATATATCCCGTCAGCGGCCCGATCAGCCGGAGGAGCCGGCGCATGATCTTCACAGGGCGGCGCCCCCTTTCGCGTAGCGTTCCAGCTCCGCCTGCCGCGCCCAGCGGCGCGCGTAGGCGCCGCCGCGCGCCAGGAGCGCCGCGTGCGTCCCCGACTCGGTGATGACCCCGCGTTCGAGCAGGTGGATCTGGTCCGACACGGCGGCGTTCGCGAGCCGGTGGGAGATCAGCAGCACGGCCTTCGTCCGCGCCAGCGCGCGTATGGCCGCCACGATGGCCTCCTCGCTCTCCGCGTCGACATTCGACGTCGCCTCGTCGAAGAGATACACATCGCTGTCCCGCAGCAGCGCCCGCGCGAGGCAGAGGCGCTGCCGCTGCCCGCCCGAGAGATTGGCGCCGCGCGCCGCCAGCTCCGCGGAGAGGCCCCCCTTGTCCTCCCAAAAATCCCACATCCGCGCCTGTCGCAGCGCCGCCGTGAGCGCCTCGTCGGAGGCGTCCGGCCGGGCCAGGCGCAGGTTGTCCGCCACGGTGCCCGCGAACACGAAGTCCTCGTGCGTCACCAGGGTGACGCGGCGCATGAGGCTCTCGCGGGTCAGGGCGCGCAGCGGGACCCCGCCGACGTCGATCTGCCCCGCGTAGCCCCGCCGCCGCCCGGAGAGCAGGGCGGCCACCGTGCTCTTGCCGCTGCCGGAGGGGCCGACGAGGGAGACGAGGCGCCCGGGGGCCAGCGTGCATGTCACGCCGGAGAGCGCCGCGCGCGCCGGGTCGTAGGAGAAGGACACGGCCCGCAGGGAGACCGTCAGGGGCCCGGCCGGCGGCGTCTCACGCCCCTCCGCCGGCAGCGGGGCGTCCAAGATCTGAAACATCCGGCCGGAGGCCGACAGGCCGTTCATGGCGATGTGAAAGTAAGAGCCGAGCAGGCGCAGCGGCAAAAAGAACTCGGCGGCGAGGAGCGTCACGGTCAGCGCCCCCGGCAGGTCGAGGGAGCGGTTTGCGTAGCCGAGCGCCGCGAGCAGCACGCCGAGCGCCGCGCCGCCGTAAGCGATGAGGTCCATGACGACGATCGAGTTGAGCTGCATCCGGAGCACGCGCATCGTGGAGCGGCGGAAGGTCTCCGACTCCGCCCGCATCCGCGCCTGCCGCGCGCCGTCCGCGCCGTAGACCTTTAGCGCCGTCATGCCCTGGAGGCTCTCGAGGAAGATGTCGCCCAGCGTCACGTAGGACTTCCAGTGCCGCCCCAGCATCTTCTTGGCCATCTGCCGGATCATCACAATGAGCAGCGGGATCAGCGGGGTGCAGGCGAGCAGGAGCCCCGCCGCCGGGAGGCTGACCGGCGCGAGGAGCCCAAACAGCGTCGGCGGGGCCAGGAGGCTGAAGAAGAACTGCGGGAGATATTTGCCGAAGTAGGCCTCAAGTTGGTCCACCCCCTCCGTCGCCACCTGCAGGAGCTCGGCGGTGGAGAACATCTCGGTATACGACGGGCCGAACGCGAGCAGCTTGTCGTAGAGCGCCTGCCGCAGCCGCCGCTTGACGCCGGCGGAGGCCAAAAACGACGCCCGGGCGGCGCCGAGGCCGCACAGGGCCCGCAGCCCCGCGGCTCCGGCGGCCACGGCCAGCGGGCGCCACATCGTCTCCGCCGACACCCGCCCCAGGCACGCGGCGAGAGAAAACACCGCCGCCGCCCCCATCAGCAGGCCGACCCATTGCAGCAGGACATGAAAAAACACATATCGGTTCGCCCTCTCGGCAAACCGCATCAGACGTCGATCGAGCATCTCTACCTCCGAGCCAAAAATTTGGTTTTGGGTTGCAAGAGCAGCCCACGTCAGGGCACTGTGCGGATGCGAAAGAGGAAATAGTACCATTTGAACAGCAGGACGGCGGCGATGAGGGCGCGGGCGTGCCAGATGGGGGCTAGCCAGATGGCGAGGAGCAGCATGGCGGTGACGGGGAGGCAGATCGCGAGTTTCGTGCGCATCGGCATGGCCCTGTCCCTCACAAAAGTCTCCAGGTGGCGGCGGTAGAGTTTGGTGCCGAGGAACCAGTTGTGAAACCGGGTCGAGCCGCGCGCGAAACAGAGGGCTGTCAGCAGCAGAAAAGGCGTCGTGGGCAAAATGGGCAGCGCCACGCCGAGCGCGCCGAGACCGAGGGAGAGGCATCCGAGCAGGATGCACAGCGGTTTGAAGATCTTTTTCATCACGTTTTCACAGCTCCTGAGTACCTTGCTGCCGCTTCGCGGCCACAAAAAACAAGGATTTGGGTTATGGGCTGCGGGGGCGGCCCATGTGGGGGGTCACGGGCAGGACCCACATCCGGCCCCCCTCCGCGCGCGTCTCCAGGCGGATGCCGTAGAGCGCGAAGATGACATCCCGGTCGATGACGTCGGCGGGCGGGCCCTGCACGAATACGCGCCCGTCTTTCAGGCCGATCACCTCGTCCGAATACATGAGGGCCTGGTTGATGTCGTGCAGCACCATGACGATCGTGAGGCCGTGCGCCTCGCCCAGCTGCCGCACGAGCCGCAGCGTCTCCACCTGGTGGCGCACGTCGAGAAAGGCCGTCGGCTCATCCAAAAACAACAGCCCGGTGTCCTGGGCGAGCGCCATGGCGAGAAAGGCCCGCTGGCGCTGCCCGCCCGAGAGCGTGCCCAACGCCTGACCGGCGATGGGCGCGACCCCGGTGGCCTCCATCGCCCAGTCGATCCGCGCCTCGTCCGCCCGGGTCAGGCCCCGCAGCGGCGCGGTGTGCGGGGCCCGGCCGTACGCCACGAGCGCGCGCACGGGCAGGTCGTCGGGCGCCGCGCCGCTCTGGTGCACGACGGCGGCGCGCCGCGCGAAGTCCTTCCATGGTATCTCCGCGATGTCCCGCCCGTCAAGCAGCACGCGCCCGGCGTCCGGCCGCAGGTGTTTTGTCATCAGCAGCAGGAGAGTTGTCTTGCCGCAGGCGTTCGCGCCCATCAGCGTTGTGACCGTCCGCGGTTTTACGGTGAGCGAGACACCGCGCAGCACCGGCGCGCGGCCGTAAGAGAAGTGCAGATCTTCGACGACCAGACGCTCAACGGCCAATGCGATCCCTCCTTCGCAGCAACAGGATGAAAAACGGGCCGCCGGCAATGCTCATGACCACCGCCGCCGGGACCTCGCGCGGCGCGGCGATGAGCCGCCCCGCCGTGTCCGCCAGCAGCAGCGTAAAAGCGCCGAGCAGCAGGGCAAACGGCGTGAGGATCCGGTGGTCCGACCCGACGATCCGCCGCGCGATGTGCGGCGCCAGCAGCGCGAGAAAAGGGGTGACGCCGACGGACGCCGCGGCGGCGGCGGCGAGCCACACCGCCGCGCAGGAGATGACGATGCGCAGGCGGTCCGCCCGCACGCCCAGCCCCCGCACGGTCCGGTCGTCCAGCGCCATCAGGTTGCAGGCGGGGGCGAGCGCCAGCGCGGCGGCGAGGCCCACGGCGGCGTAGCCGGCCAGGCGGGTCACATCCGCCCACGAGCGCTGGGTGAGGCCGCCGGCCGACACCGACACGCCGCCGGCGGCGGTCATGCCGTCCAGCACGGCGGTGAGCCCGGAAAACACCGCGCCGATCGCCACGCCGATGAGGAGAATGCGCACCGGGTCGAGCCCGCCCCGCCACGAGAGGGCGTAGATCACCACGAAGGCGAGCACGCCGCCCAGAAAGGCGAAGAGCGGCAGCGAGAGGTACAGCGCCGGGAAACACGCGGCGACCGCCGCCGCCGCAAACGCCGCGCCGCCGGAGATGCCGATGAGCCCGGGGTCGGCCAATGGGTTTTTGAGCACGGCCTGGAGCAAAAGGCCCGCGCCCGAGAGCATCGCGCCGGCCAGCAGGGCGATCAGGACGCGCGGAAAACGCAGGTCGTAGACCGCCGCCACGCGCGCGTCGTAGGTCTGAAACAGCCCGCGCAGCAGGTCGCCCCAGGTGAGACGGATGCTGCCGGATTTCATGGCCGCCAGCAGCAGCGCGGCCGTCATCGCGGCGAGGACCAGGCAGGCGCACACGCCGGTGGCGGCCGTTCGCCGGCCCGCTCTCATGGGGCCTCCGCCCCGTAAAAGAGGGCCTGCATCTGGCTGACCGCCTCCGGCCAGCGGAAGTTCGCGCTCATGCCGAACACCTCGCTGTCGAGGTCGTAGACGCGCCCCTCCCGCACGGCGCGGAAATGGCGCCAGATCTCGTTTTCAGAAAACTCCTTCGCGAACATCTCCGCCACCTGGTCCGGCAGCGCGTGGGCGGTGCGCAAGATGATGTCCGGGTCGAGCGCCAGCAGCGCCTCGGTGTTCCAGCTCACAAAAGACTCCGCCTCGTCGGTCACGACATTGACGCCGCCGCCCATCTCCACCAGGCTGCCGGCGTAGGAGTGGGGCGTACACGAGACGTACGCGCCGGGCAGACCCATCAAGATCAGCACCGTGGGGCCCGCCCGGTCCCCCCGCGCGGCCGCGAGTTCCGCCAGCGCGGATTCATATTCCGCGACCATGGCCTGGGCCCGGTCCGCCTGCCCGTACTTCTCCCCCAGATAGACGGCGCTCTCACAGAGCCCCGCGACGCTGCGGAGGTTCAAAAAGGTGGCGGGCAGGCCCGCGTTTTCGTAGCCAGGCGCCAAGTCGCCCGCCAGGGTGTCGGGGCCGACGATCTCGGTGGGATTCAGCAGCCGGATGGCCTCCAGGTCGGGGGACATGGAGGTGCCCGTCTCGGCGACATCCGCGTAGCGCGCCGGCAGCCCCGCGAGCGCCGGGCGCCCGACGAGCGCGAGCCCCAGCCGGTCGCAGAGCTCCACCGCCGCGCGGGATGTGGCGACCAGCCGGTACGGCGCCGCCGTGGCCGGCCCGGCCTCCCCCGCGGCGCCGGACGGCGCGGCCGTCGGGGGGAGAGA
>JAIRML010000250.1 GCA_031258665.1 Oscillospiraceae bacterium
GGCGGGCGGGGGGGGGGGTGCCGCACGCGTCTGCGCCGCGCCGGACCCGTCCGCCGGCGGACCCGTGGGAGGGATGGGACATGAAGATTAAAATCGCCATTTTGGAGTCGGACAAGCGCTATCTCGACCGCGTCACGGCCGCGTTCACAAGCCGGTTTTCTGAGAAGCTGGAGCTCTACTCGTTCTCCGACCCCGCCTCCGCGCTCGAGATGGTCCGCGAGGCCCGGATCGACGTGCTCCTCGCCGGCGACGACGTGGACATCGACCCCGACGACCTCCCCGACCGGTGCGGCTTTGCCTACCTGACGGACTCGATTGAGGCGGCGACCTACAACGGCCGGCGCGCCATCTGCAAATTTCAGAAGGCGGACGCCATCTACAAGGAGATCCTCAGCCTCTATTCAGAGGTCGCGCCCCACACCTTCGGGGCGCGGGTGTCCACCGGCGCGGGCGCCAAGGTTCTGACCTTTCTCTCGGCCGCCGGCGGCGCCGGCAGTTCCACGCTCGCCGCGGCCTGCGCGATGGCGCTGGCCCGCCGGGGGCATCCGGTGCTCTACCTGAATCTGGAGCAGTTCGGCGACGTGAGCCTCTACTTCGGCGGGCAGGGGCAGTTTGACTTCGGCGATGTCATCTACGCCGTCAAAAGCCGGCGCTCCAACCTGGCGCTGAAGCTCGAAAGCCTCGTGAAACGGGACGACACGGGCGTCCACTTCTACGGCGGCTGCAAGACGCCCCTCGACATCACCGAGATGAGGCGGGACGACCTCGCGCGGCTGCTGGAGGGGCTGTCGGCAAACGGGTACAGCCACATCGTCGTGGACGCGGACTTCTCCCTGCACCCGTTTTCTCTCGCGCTGCTGGAGATGTCGGACAGCCTGGTCTTTGTCTCCGACGGCTCCGAGGCGGCCAACGCGAAGTTTGCGCGGGCCCACCGCGCCCTGCAGGCGCTGGAGCAGCAGTCCGACCGGGCGCTGTGCAGCCGCATCGCGCTGATGTACAACAAATTCGACAGCCAGACGGGGCGGCGGGTGGAGGACGAGCGCCTCCCGGTTCTCGGCGGTCTCGCCCGGATGGAGCGGACGACGAACACGCAGCTGCTCGAACAGCTGCGGGAGATGCCGCTCTTTGACAAGCTGATCTGACACGCGGATCCAACGCGGGTTGCTTCCGCAGCCCACAACCCAAATTCTTGTTTTTTGTTGCCGCCGCGCGGCAACAAGGTACTGACGCGGTCCGGCCGCCGCGCGGCGGCCGTGCCGGCGGGGCGAACCGGAGGTGATGTCCATGCGCCATGAGGAGGAACAGGCGCTCATCGGCGAGATCAAACAATACGCGCTGGACAACCTGCCGCTGAGCCAGCTTTCGGACGAGGCGCTCGAGGAGGAGATCGAGCGGATAACCGGTGAGAAGATCGGGGCCCGCTACTGTTCGATCGGGAGCCGGCTCTCGATTGTGCAGCAGGTGTACAGCGCCATCCGCGGGTTTGGCCTGTTGGATTCGATCATCAACGACGACAGCATCACCGAGGTGATGATCAACGGCCACGAGAACGTGTTCATCGAAAAAAACGGCCGGTTGATGAAACTCGACCGGCAGTTTGAGACACAGCGGCGTCTGGAGGACGTGATCCAGCGGATCGTCGGCCTGGCCGGCCGCGAGGTGAACCAGGCCAGCCCGATCGTGGACACGCGTCTGCCGGACGGGTCCCGCGTCAGTGTGGTGCTGCCGCCGGTCTCACTCTCCGGCCCGGTCATCACGATCCGGAAGTTCACAAAGACGCCGATGACGATCGACATGCTGATCCGTTACGGCTCGATTACCCGGGAGATTGCCGAGAAGCTGGAGATCCTGGTGAAAGCGAAGTACAACATCTTCATCAGCGGGGGGACGGGCTCCGGCAAGACCACCTTTTTAAACGCGCTCTCCGACTTTATCCCCAAGGACGAGCGCATCATCACGATTGAGGACTCGGCGGAGCTGCAGATCAAAGGCATCGACAACCTCGTCTCCCTGGAGACGCGCAACGCCAACGCGGCGGGCGCCGGGCAGATCACGATCCGCGACCTCATCCGCTCCTCCCTGCGCATGCGGCCCGAGCGCATCGTCGTGGGCGAGGTCCGCGGCGGCGAGGCGCTGGACATGCTGCAGGCCATGAACACGGGCCACGACGGCTCTCTCTCCACGGGCCACGCAAACTCCACGCGCGACATGTTGATCCGCCTCGAGACCATGGTGCTGCAGGGCGCGGCCGGGCTCCCGCTCGGCGCCATCCGGCAGCAGATCGCCTCCGCCGTGGACATCATCATCCACCTCTCCCGGCTGCGCGACCACTCCCGCAAGACCATGGAGATCACCGAGGTCCTGGACTACACGGACGGGGTGATCCAACTGAACCCCCTCTATCTCTTTGAGGAGGACGCGGAGAGTACGCTCGAAACCGTCTCCGGTTCGCTGCGCCGGACCGAAAACCGGCTTGTAAACGACTTCAAGCTCCGGCTGGCCGGCGCGAAGATCGAATTTTAGTAACTTATTGCCGTGAAACGGCAATAAAAAACGAGAATTTGGGTTGTGGGCTGCATGGGCAGCCCACGTTAGTGCCTTAGCGGCGCGCCCGAAAGGCGGTGAGGACGATGCCGGTGCTGACAAAGAAAAAGACGCCCTACCGGCCGAAGCGCGGCCTCCTCGGCGGCGCGACCGACTACGCCGTGTATGAGATGAAACCCCTCGAAAAGCTCCTCTATTTCCTCATCGGCGCGGCGGCGGGCGCGGGCACGGGGTACCTGCTCTACGAGAATCTCTTTCTCTGCGGGGCGCTGCTGGTGGTCTGCGGCTTCGCCTTCCTCCCGATCCGCCGCAAGCAGATCATCGAAAAGCGCAAAAACAAGCTGCTGCTCCAGTTTCGGGACATGCTGGAGTCCCTCGCCACCTCAATCGGCGCCGGCTCCAATGTCCCGGACTCGTTCCTCGCCGCGGAGGACGACATGGCCAAACAGCAGGGCGAGAGCAGCGACATCTACCGCGAGATCAAGACGATCAACGAGGGGATCTACAACAACATCCCGGTGGAGACATTGCTGATGGATCTGGGTGAGCGGAGCGGCCTCGATGACGTGATCAGTTTTGCCGATGTCTTCGAGACCTGCTACCGAAAAGGCGGGGACACCAAAGAGGTGATCAAGAGCACCCATCAGATCATCGGCGAAAAGATCGATGTCCTGATGGAGATCCAAACGGTGGTCACCTCGAAGAAGAGCGAACAGAACGCGATGATGTTCATGCCGGTGTTCTTCGTCTTTCTGCTGAAGATCCTGGGCAAAGAGATTGTCGATCTGACATCCGGCGCCGGCATGGTCTCCACCACAGTCGCCGTGGGGGTCTTTGTGGTCGCTTACTTCATCGGCAAACGGGTGCTGAACATCAAAATCTGACCGCGGCCGACCCGCTGCGCCGCGCGGTTTCCGCCGCGGTCAGCGCCGACAGAGGAGGGCGGACATATGGGGGCGATCGGAGACGCCGGCATTCTCGCGCTGCTCACGCTGGGGACACTTCTCTCCGCGTGTTTTGTCCTGTTCTACCTGCGGGGCCGGGGGCTGGCGTACATGGTCGAGCCGCTGGGGGCGGGGCACCCGATGAAGGAGATCTACCTCGTGGGTCTCGCGTCGCTGGTGTTCATCCGTTACAAATACAACAGCCGGTTTGACCGGAAAATGCTCGGCTATTGCCGGATCATCCACGGCGCCAAATTCGCCGACTACTATTACCGCATCGTGCTGGCCGAGATGATCTCCCTGGCGTCGGCGGCGCTGATCGTCACCTTCTTTCTCTCGGCGATGGCCAATGAGCTGCTGATCCTGCTCTTCGGCCTCGCGGCGGCGGCGGGCCTTGTCTACTACGTGTCCACGACGGTGACGGACAAGATCCATGAGCGGCAGGAGAGTATCTTCAGCGACTTTTCGACCGTGCTGTCGAAGCTGGCGCTGCTGGTGAACGCGGGGATGATCTTGGGCGAGGCCTGGGAGAAGGTGTCCGGCACGGGCGAGGGCGTCCTGTACGACGAGATGCGCGCGGCGGTCGAGGAGGCGCGCAACGGGCGGCCGGAGATCGAGGCCTACCAGAATTTCGCCTCCCGTTGCGGCGTGCCGGAGGTGAACAAGTTCGCCTCCACGCTGGTGCAGAATTTACACAAAGGGAACCGGGAACTTGTGGCCTTTTTGCGGCAGGCGTCGAACGAGAGCTGGAGCGAGAAAAAACACCGGGCCCGCCGCAAGGGCGAGGAGGCCTCCGGCAAATTGCTGATCCCCATCGGGCTGATGTTTATCGGTTTGCTCATCATGATCATGGTGCCGATTTTGGCAAACATCACGTTCTGACGTGGGCTGCCGCCGCAACCCGCAGATGGGATCTGTCCCCAAAAATTCTTGTTTATTTGTTGAAAAACTTTGTTTTTCAACAACACGGGGGTTGGATCGAGGCGCC
>JAIRML010000077.1 GCA_031258665.1 Oscillospiraceae bacterium
GGTGGATCGCCTGCTGGGCGGGCAGATCGCCGTCTGAACAAGCGCCCAGACGCTCACCGGAACTGTTCGGTGAGGTAGGCGCCCAACACGTCGGCGAACAGCCGGGCCGCGGCCAGCGCCTCGGGCAGGGTGTTGCCGCTGGCGCCCACCTCCAGGAGCAGCGCGCCGGGTGCGGCGTGCTGGTTGAAGCGTTCCCGGCGCAGGTTGATGGGGCGCATGAGGCCCGGGAACTGTGTGTCGGCCATCTTTTGCAGGTGCGCGGCCAGCGACAGGTTCTGCTTCCAGTTTGGGTGGGTGAGGCCCGCGCCGTCGGTGCCGACCACCAGCATGAGCTGGGCCATTGTCTCCCCCGCCACGGCGGCCACGGTCTTGCAGGTGACGCCGTCCGATGTGACGATCGAGTCCCGGTGGATGTCGAGGATCACGAGGAGGGACGGATGTTCCGCCTTTGCCTTTGTGACGGCCGCCAGCGAGCGCCCGTAAGAGCCCGTGTAGCTGGGGGAATCGTAGATCTCCCTGTCGTGGAGGACGGACAGGCCCTGGGCCGTGAGCGCGCCGGCGATCTCTTCGCCCACCCGCACCACGTTGTACCGGCGGTCCTCCGTGCGCTCCACGTCGCTGGGCGTGTAAAAATTCCGCGGATCGGGGCAATAGGCCTCGCTGCCGTGGGTGTGCACGATCAGCACCTGCGGCGCGTCGCGGACCAGCGGGAGCGAGGGTGCCTGCGCAAGGAGGGCCTCCATGTCGACGGACAGGCCGCTCTCGTTTTTTACATAGACCCCCTGGGCCGTGTCGTAGCCGTCCGCGCCGGCGGGCCGGAGCGTGATCTCCCGGATGTGGGAGGCAGCCGGCGCGGGGCCGGACGGGGTTTCCGGCGCGGCGGAGGCGGACGGGGTCGGCGCGATGCCCGGTGTGGCGCTCGGTGTGGCGGTTGGTGCCGCGGGGGCGCTGGGCGGCGGGTCCGCGCCCGCGGCGGACGGCGGCGGTTCTGGGACATCCGGGGCTCTGTCCGGCGCGTCGGCGCCGGTCGGCGCCGCTTGAGATGACAGCGCGCGGACCGACAGCAGCGCCGACGACTCCGTCAGCAGGGTGAGCAGACCCGACGGCGCGGCGGGGAACCGCCCCGTTTCGAAGTCCAGCGCGGCCGTGACAAAGGCGGGGTTCTGCCCGGCGCGGGTCAACAGGATGTCCAGCGCCGCGCCCGCCTGAGAGACGAAGAACAGCCGCAGCAGGAGCGCGGCCGTCAGGATGCGCAAGATCTGCCGGAGGGGAGACAGAGAAAAGCCCGTCCGCCGCCCGGCCGCACGTGTCGTTGCCACAGAGACCCCTCCCCCCGCTTGGGCAAACTACATATGGCATTGGTACCTTGCCGCCGCGAAGCGGCAGCAAAAACAAGAATTTGGGTTATGGGTTGCAGGCGCGACCCATGTCAGCACCTTGCCGCCGCGAAGCGGCGCCTGTTTACACAGTCTATGCGCCGCCTGCCCCCGCTATGCCGGCGCGCGGGCGGCCGGGCGCCGTATCCGGCGGCGCCGCCGGAAAAGAAGGAGGTGTGCGCGTGTCTGTCGAACGCGCCCTGCAGGGCGTTCTCATGATCCTTGTTCTCGTCGGGACGGGGGTGCTGATGGCGCGCCTCGGCTATCTCACGGAAGAATTGGAGGCGTCGCTGTCCCGCCTCACGATCCACTTTTCTGTCCCCGCGCTGCTCTTCGGAAGTACCGTCACCCACATCTCAAAGGACTTTTTGCGGCAGGCCGGGTGGCTGTTGCTGATCCCGCTCATCTGTATGCTGCTCGGCTATGGGCTGGGGTTTGCCCTGCGCGTCCTGTGCCGCGTTCCGCGCGGCGACACGGGCGTGTTTCTTGCCATGTTCGCGTTGTCCAATTCGCTCTTCATCGGCCTGCCGGTGGCGTTGGAGATCTTCGGCGAGTCGGCCATGCCCTACATCGTCGCCTATTTCCCGTTTAACACGACAATCTTCTGGACCTTGGGCAACCTCGGCATCGCCGTCGACGGCGGGCAGAGGCCCGCTTCGTGGAGGGCGACGGTCCGGCAGATCCTCTCACCGCCCTTCCTCGGCTTTCTCGCCGGGTTTGTCGCGGCGCTGACAGGGCTCACACTGCCGCCGTTTTTGACGCAGTCGCTCACCTACCTCGGGAACCTCACGGTCCCGGTGACACTGCTGACGACGGGGGCGGTGCTCTCGCGCATGGGGCGCGCGTCGCTGCGCATCGGCCGCGCCGGCTGGCTGACCATCCTCGGCCGGCTCGTGCTCATGCCCGGCGCCACGATGGCCGCCTGCCTGCTTTGCGGCGCGCCGCCCATGATGACCGGCGTGTTCACGATGATCGCCGCCATGCCGGTCATGAACCAGTGCGTCATCATGGCGCGGATGCGCGGAGCCAACCACCGCCTGGCCGCCCAGATGCTGACGGTGTCCACGCTGTTCTCGTTGGTGGGAATCCCGTTGTGGGTCTTGGTGCTGCGGCATCTGACCTGAGGCGCGTCCGGGCGCCCTGTGCTCATTTTTGAGACATGAGGCGCGAAAGACCCCACCCTGAGGGGGAGTATTTGGATCGAAACAACAAATTCATTGTCCGCAATTGGGAAACAAATTGACATAAAATGTTGAGGGATGTATAATAAAATGTAGTGGATTCCACTGCAAAAAAGCTAAGGAACGGATTGGATATACTGAG
>JAIRML010000295.1 GCA_031258665.1 Oscillospiraceae bacterium
ACGACGCTCTTCCGATCTCGAGACCGCCCTCGTCGCCGAAGATGCCGCCGACGCGGTCATAGCCGGTGATGTCCGCCGCGACATAGCAGTTCTCCACGGTGACGGCGAGGGTGTTGGGGGCGGAGGCGGCGACATAGCCCCGGCCCATGATGCCGCCCACACCGCTGCCGGTGGCAATGATCTCCCCGACAAAGGCGCTGTTGCGGATGGCGAGAGGACCCATGGACTGCCCCTTGAAACCGGCCAGGCCGCCCACACCGCTGCCGCCGTAGACGGTGGCGCCGCTGACGCTGTCCGTAATCGTGCCGTTGAAGCCGCCGGCAAAGGAACCGACGCTCCCGGCGGCGGGGGTTTTGTTCACCGCGTCGTAGCCGACGACGACGCCCGCCTCCGCGGTACAGCGGATGATGTTGACGTGGTTCACCCCCGCGGCGCTGCCGCCGATGAAACCGGCCAGCCTCGTGGTGGTGCCGCTCTTCAGCGTGACGTTGACGATGTCGATGGTGGGACCGCCGGAACCGGAGGAGCCGGTGGGGCCGTAATCTATGGGGTAGTTTTGCACCAGGCCGCAGCTGTTGATGTACGGGCCGTAGATGACCAGGTTTTTGACGGTGGCGCGCCTGGCGTACAGCAGCAGGGGCGGGGAATCATAGGCAAAGCTGAGGGTGTGCCCGCCGCCGTCCAGCACGCCGGAGAAGGGCCTCAGGTTCCGCCCATTGCCCTCGGTGTCGCCGCCGCCGATGGGTTTCCAGGTGTTGTCCAGCGCGATGTCGTCTGTGAGTGTGAAGTGGACGCCGCTGAACGGGAAGCCGGCCTCGGTGTGCCGCCGCAGGGCGTCCAGGTCCGCCTGGTCACCGAGCCGCTTGGGGTCCTCCGCCGTGCCGCGGCCGGGCCAGCTTTCCATCGCTTCCGCGTAGCCGTCCAGCGGCGTCTCCACATGGACATAGATCGTCTCCGCGGCCTGGTACCGCACGCCGCCCAGGGTGACGCTGGCCGTGACGGTGTACAGGTTGGGCCCCAGACGCGCCGACGTGGTCACGGGGGTGATGGAACCGTCGCCGTTGCCGGCTGTGGTCGTCTGGTAGTCGCCCCACCGCACCGTCCAGCTGTAGGAGACGGCGTAGCCCTCCGCCGCGGTGACGGCGGACACCCGCAGGTCCGACGCCCCCGTCTCGCCCACGCGGTAGTGGTGACCGACCGACCGCTCCCATGTGATGCCCACAATGTCCGGCAATGGCTCGCCCGGCGTCAACACCGTGAGCACAGGGGTGGGGTCGGGGAAGACCGCGACGCGCGCCGTCTGGGAGGCGACGCTCCGGCCGCCTTCGGCCGCGCTTGTGACGACGCAGTAATAATACGTGACGCCCACGGCCGTCACCGGCGGGACAAACGCGGCCTCGGCCGCGCCCGCCACCGGCGTCCCGCTGAAGATGCTGTCCACGGTGTTTTGGTACCACTGGCAGCGGACCCCTCCGGCGGCGGTGGCGTAGACGGACAGGGCTCCGACACCGGCCTGATTCTGCCCGTAATCCGCCGCCGCGGGCTGGAAGAGGATGTCGGGCGTGAGCTCCCACTTCTCCAGGATCAGTGTCAGGGTAAAGATCGTGTCCTTGTCGTATATGTCCGGGTTTGTGTAGGTGATGACGACGTCCGCCTCACCGGCTGTGAACGTGAGATCCGCCACGGCGAGCGCAAACGGCTCACCGGCCGCGGCCGGCACGCCGTTGATCAGAACGTTTCTCCCATAGTTGGAGGTGGGGACGGTGATCGAGACCGTCTCCGTGTCGGGGGTGATGTGCGTGGCGCGCCGCGCGCCCTCACCGGACAGGGGCGTCGTTCTGGGCGACACCTCGGTCGGGGCAGAGAGCGGGGGCGCCAGATATTTGAGACGGAATGTGTAGGCGGCCAGGACCGCGTTGTCCCGTTCCGTGTCCAGAATTTCGATGAGGATGTCCGTATGGACGCCGGGGTAGCCGATCGCAGCGCTGATGTTTCCGGCGGAAAAAGGCCGGAGTGTCGCGTCGGGCGCCCCGGCGGACGCCCCGGCGGGGACCGGCGTATACCGCCACCGGTATCCGGCGGCGTTCATCGCCTCCGGGTCCTCCGCGACCGGCCTCAAGTAGGCCGTCGTGCCGACGCCCGGCAGGATCACGGTGTAGTCCGCCGTATCCCCGTCGAACGCCGGGCTGAACGCGCTGTTTTCGGAGTAGTTGTTGGAAAGATACATCCCCATGAGCCGGGGCGCGGGCTTGGGGGCGGTGACGGTGACGACGCACCAGGGGGCAAAGATGTCCACATAGGCGTCGCCCCGGGCGGAGAGGATGTATGTGCCGGGCTCGGCAAAGCGCACCGTGAACGTACCGTCCTCATCGGCCGCGACCGTCGGCGCGAAGGGCGCCGCCGCGCCGGTGGCGGGGTCGAGGGTGACGATGGGCAGGTCCTCACAGAGGCCGGTGTCGGCGAGGGCGTCGCCGTCCAAAGGCTCGCCATACATCAGTGTGAGCAGCATATCCCCTTTGAGCGTCAGCGTGAGGTCCTCGCCGGCGGCCACCGTGACGGCCTCCGCTTTTTCTTTGTCGTCCTCAAACCAGGTGTAGAAATCCGCGTAATACGCGGTATCTTGGTAGATCAGAAATTCCACATCGTCGCCGTCGGCCACCGGCGCGTCCGGGATGGCAAACGCCGCGCCGTCCTCCCCCGGCATCTCCCCGTTGACCAGAAGCGAGAGACCCGGGTTGTTCTTGCCAAAGGCCGCGGTGACGTAGCCCTGCTCACTCACCGCGACGGCGCCGCGCACCCAGGCGGCGAATTCTTCCTCGTCATAGTCGTCTTCCGTGAGCGCGTACCAGATCTGGTGGGTCTTGAGCAGCACGTCCAGGGCGGTGACAATCCCCTCCGCGTCCTCGTAGCCGTACCGCGCGGACAGGTCCGCCGGGACCGTCGCCGCCTGTTTGGGGACGGCATAACCGCCGTCCTGCGCGCTGAGGAAAATGTCCGCTGTCCCACGGCCGGGTTCGTCGGCGGCCGGCCCGAAAACCGTTTCGTTTTCCGCCGACAGCGCCGCCGCCGGCAGGGTCAGCGCCGGCAGGCCGGCCAACACCACCGCTGCGGCCAACAGCATCGATACGAGCTTATTTTGCCACTGCTTCATAGTTCTTCCTCCTCATATATCTGATTCCACTGCAAAAAAGCTGTGACAGCCAATGCCTGTCACAGCCATACTTCACGCTTTTTCCGCGCATAAAAACGCGCAAAAACAAAGCGTCTCTCTTTGTAGGTCTTCTGACTCGTGCCTTTCCAAAACCCAACGGGTTTTGACACTGCACCGCCCAGCCTTCTCAGGATGATTCCCAATGGCCGACTTTCATCGCGGACCGTGCAATTCAGTACACTCACAGCATAGCCGTGGCGAGAGGCCGCCTGTATCCAAGCCCACGCTTGCCGGCTATGTCCGGGATTCACACCCGGTTCCCTTGTTCATCCCCGCAACCCTGTGACGCGGCCGCGGGGCCACAAAAAGATGAATCTACACCATTATAACATGAATCGCGGGAAATGCAACCGGTACCTGCCGAAAGACACACCCCGAGCCTGAGTTTAACAGCGAGTGTTGTGGAAACCGATGGGATGTTTTACTCGTTGTCGGCTTGAAGCCCCACACGCACAGACGCCCCCCGTTGGTCTTGTTGCCGCAAAG
>JAIRML010000206.1 GCA_031258665.1 Oscillospiraceae bacterium
GAATTCATTTCCGCAAACCGCACCCCGCGAGGCGCCTCAGCGCCTCGATCCAACCCCCGTGTTGTTGAAAAACAAAGTTTTTCAACAAATAAACGAGAATTTTGGGTTGTGGGCTGCGGTAGCCCACGTTAGGAGAAATTTATATCATCCACGCGAACAGGAGGCGATGCAATGAAGCGTTACATAGGCGTCGATTTGGGTGGAACCAATATCAAGGCCGCCCTGGTGGACGACGGGCATCAGATTCTGATTGAAAAAAGCAAACCCACTCTGCTTCCGAGGCCCGCGGGGGATGTTTGCGCGGACATCGTCGCGGTTGTCCGCGACATCCTGTCTCAGGCCGGGCTGACCGCGGGGGACATCTGCGGCGGGGGGATCGGATGCCCGGGCATGGTGGATGGGAAGCGAGGAGTCGTCTCCTACTCCAACAACCTGGCGTGGCGGGACATCGATCTTGCCCCGACGCTGGCGCACGCCATAGGATGTCCATTTTATTTGGAGAATGACGCCAACGCCGCCGCGCTGGGAGAGGCCAGGGCCGGCAGCGCGAAAGGCGCGGAAAGCGCCGTGATTGTCACATTGGGCACAGGCGTGGGCGTGGGTATTGTGATAGGCGGGCGGCTGCACACCGGGTACAGCGGGACAGCAAGCGAGTTTGGGCACATGGTCATTGTGCGCGGCGGCAAACGCTGTACTTGCGGGCGCGAGGGCTGCCTGGAGTCGTACGCCTCCGCCACGGGGCTCATCCGCATGACATGGGAAGCCATGGGGGAGAATCCAAACAGCCGCTTGTGGGCGATCGCCCCCTCCCGCGGAGAGGTGAACGGGCGCACCGCCTTTGAAGGAGCCCGGTTGGGAGATGAAACCGCCAGGCGCGTGGTCGCTCTGTACATAGATTATCTGGCGTGCGGCGCCGCCAATATCATCAACGCGCTGCAGCCGGAGATTCTCAGTTTGGGCGGCGGCATAGCAAAAGAAGGAGAGGCCCTTTTACAGCCGCTCAGGGAGAAGGTGTACGCGGAAGTCTTCGGCGGGCGCGGCCAGCGGCACACCCTCATCAAACAGTGCACCCTTGGGTACAGAGCCGGCCTCATTGGCGCGGCCATCCTGGCCGAAGACAACGCGGACGCATCATGATAAGGCAAACAAGAGAACCGGGGACGGGCAAGACCAAAATAGTCTTACCCGCCCCCTTCCTCGTCAGCCCATGTTGTCCTTGGTCGTCACTTTGACCCCTGTGTCATTGTCTTTGCCGGCGGGCGCTTTGCCGCTCAGCACGTCCACAGCGGCTTTCAGGCCGTCATAGCCCATCTTGTACGGGTCTTGCTGCATGGTGGCGTCGATGGCGCCGCTGCCCAGCAGTTTCTTTGTGTCGTCGGAGAAGTCAAATCCGACAACCGGGATCTCCTCGGATTTTCCCGCCTGCTCCACCGCGTTGCCCACACCCACGGAAGAACCCTCGTTGCAGCCATAGAAACCCACGAGATCGGAATTGGACGACATGAAGTCCGTCGCCTGATCGTACGCCTTGTTCTTGTCGCCGTCGGAATATGTCGTGGGGAGAATGGTGTATTCGGGATATTGGGCTTTCATTTGATCCTTGAATCCATTCTCGCGCTCCATGGTGGTCTGCGCGCCGGACTGCGCGTTGACAATCGCGATCTTGCCGCCGGTCTTGCCGGCCGCCTTGAGCAGCGCGGCCAACGTGTCGGCCGCCGTGGCGCCCGCTTGCGTGTTGTTTGTGCCGAAGTGGGCGTCATATTGGCTGGTCTCCACACCGGAGTCCACCGTGACGACCACAATGCCCTGCGCTTTGGCGGCTTCCACGGCCGGGCTGAGCGCGCTTTTGTCCGAGGCGGCCAGCAAAATGGCGTTCACACCGGAGGCCACTTTGTTTTGCACGATGTCGGACTGCTTGGACGCGTCGTTCTTCTCGCCGGAGTCAAACGAAACCGTGATGCCGCCGATTTCCTTGGCGGCCGCTTCGGCGCCGTCGCGGACACCCAGCCAGTGCTGGTCGATGTTGTCCATCGTGATGAGGGAGATCTTGTATTCTTTGGCGGGATCGGCGGCGACAGGGGCGCCGCTGCCTCTCGTCACTTTCACGCCCGTGTCGTTGTCTTTCTGCGCGGGGGCCTTGCCGTTCAGCACGTCCACGGCGGCCTTCAGGCCGTCGTAGCCCATCTTGTAGGGGTCTTGCTGCATGGTGGCGTCGATGGCGCCGCTGTCCAGCAGTTTCTTTGTGTCGTCGGAATAGTCAAACCCGACCACGGGGATCTCACTCGCTTTGCCCGCCTGTTCCACGGCGTTGCCCACACCCACGGAGGACCCCTCATTGCAGCCATAGAAACCCACGAGATCGGAATTGGAGGACATGAAGTCCGTCGCCTGATCGTATGCCTTGTTCTTGTCGCCGTCGGAATATGTCGTGGGGAGAATGGTGTATTCGGGATGCGTGGCTTGCATTTGATCCTTGAATCCATTCTCGCGCTCCATGGTGGTCTGCGCGCCGGACTGCGCGTTGACAATCGCGATCTTGCCGCTGGTCTTGCCGGCGGCAGTCAGCAGTTCGGCCAGCGTATCGGCCGCCGTGGCGCCCGCCGCTCTGTTGTTTGTGCCGAAGTGGGCGTCATATTTGTCGGTCTCCACGCCGGAGTCCACCGTGACGACCACGACGCCGGCGGCTTTGGCCGCGTCCACGGCCGGGCTGAGCGCGCTCTTGTCCGAAGCGGCCAGCAAAATGGCGTTTACGCCGCCGGCCACCTGGTTTTGCACGATGTCAGCCTGTTTGGACGCGTCGTTCTTTTCGCCGGAGTCAAACGAAACCGTGATGCCGCCGATTTCTTTGGCGGCCGCTTCGGCGCCGTCGCGGACGCCAAGCCAGTGCTGGTCGATGTTGTCCATCGTGATGAGGGAGATCTTGTATTCTTTGGCCGGGACGTCGCTGTTGCCGGTGTTCGCCGCGGGTTCGTCGCCTGCGCACGCGCCCAGCAGGGCCGTGAGCATGAGCACCGCCATAAGGATCGGAATGAGCCTTCTTTTCATAGTTTCTCCTCCTAAGTTGTGTTATCACACAATTGACGCCCGTCCTATGCGCAAAACGACATCAAAACGCTCAGTCACGCGGGCGGGAGAGCGGTCAATTGTTGTGTTCTCGAAAATCGGGGAACGGCCCGGCGCCGCGTCATTTCTTTCTGCGCTTGTCAACAAAGACGGCGGCCAAGATGACGGCGCCGATGACAATCTTTTGATAGTTTGTGTTGATGCTGGCCAGATTGAGCCCGTTGCGCAAAACGCCGATGACCAATGCCCCCAAAAAAGTCCCGAAAATCGTACCCTCGCCGCCCATGGTGCTGGCGCCGCCGATGACGGACGCGGCGACGGCGTCCAGTTCGTACCCGTCGCCCGCCGTGGGCGCGGCGGAGTCGAGTTTGGCGGCAATGAGCAGTCCGGCGCAGACGGAGAGGAACCCGCTGACGACATAGGCCTTCAAGATGGTGGCGTTTGTGTTGACACCGGAAAGGCGTGTCGCCTCGTAGTTGCTGCCGTATGCGTAAATGTACCGCCCCGACCGTGTTTTGGCCAAAATAAAACCAAAGATGATCACGAGGACGATCATGGGATAAATGGAATTGGGGATCGAGAGGAAGGAGCGCTTTTGACCGATCGCCTGGAACAACGCGTTGCCGCTGGCGACAGGCATGCCGTTTGTGATGATCTGTGCGGCGCCGCGGACAGCCGACATGGTGCCCATGGTGGCGATGAACGGCGGCAGCTTTCCGTATGTGATCAGCGCGCCATTGATGGCGCCGACCGTCACGCCAATGAGCATGCCGATGGGAATGGCCGCGAAAAACGGCAGGCCGCCGCCCATCAGGAGGCAAGAGACCATGGCCGCGAACGCGATATTGGAACCGATCGTGAGGTCAATACCGCCCGTGATGAGGACATACGTCTGGCCCATGGCGATGATGATGATGGGCGTCGTCTGGAAGACGATGTTGAGAATGTTCTGGCTGGCGATAAAACGGTTGTTGATGATCGTGAAGACAACAATGAGGACGACCAGGGCGCTCACTGTGGTCAAGTATTGTTTGGCGGTGGGCGACAGTTTTCTCTTTGTCCGCTCCATTTCCATCTCGATCGGCGTCATCGCCCCGTTACCTTGTGGAGCGGGGCCCGTTTTTTTCGTAGGCAGCAGCTTCATAAAGTGTCTCCTCTCTTCAGATATTACGCGATGTCTCCCTTGAATTGCGTGGCATAATGCAAAATTTCCTCTTGGGTCGTTTCCGATGTTTTCAGGTCGGCGGTGATCCGACCGTCGCACATCACAAGAATCCTGTCGGAAACACCCAGCACCTCAGGCAATTCCGAAGACACGTACATGACGCCGATGCCCTGCTTTTTTAAGTCGTTCATGAGATGATAGATTTCGATTTTGGCGCCCACGTCGATGCCCCTGGTCGGTTCGTCGAACAGCACCACATTGGCCTGACGGAGCAGCCATTTGGCCAGCACCACTTTTTGCTGATTGCCCCCGCTCAGGTTTCTCACAAACTGCGTGAGGGAGGGGGTCTTGATGCGGAGGGTTTCCACAATGTGCGATGATAAATCCATCTCTTTCCGGCGATCCAGCACGCCCCGCCTTGCGGAAATGTCCAGATTGGGCAGCGTGATGTTCTTAAACAGCTCCATATTGATACAAAGCCCATCGCGGCGGCGGTCCTCGGGCACGGAGAAAACGCCGTTCGCGATGGCGTCTCTTGGCATGTTGACGGCAATTTCTTTGCCCGCGACGCGAATCACGCCGGCTGTCTTCCTGTCCGCCCCAAAGACAGCCCGCACCAGCTCCGTGCGCTTGGCGCCCATGAGGCCGGCCATGGCCACAATCTCCCCGCGCCGGAGCTGAAACGAGACATGTTTTACGCCTGTCAGGGTACAAATGTCTTCCGCCTCAAACACCACGTCGCCCAGCGGCGCGTCCGTTCTTGGGTACTTATCTTTGATGTCGCGCCCCACCATCTTGGCGATAATGCCCTCCAGATTGCCTTGGATCTCTTCGGGGGACGAAAACCGCATGGCGTCCACAAATTGCCCGTCCCTCAAAATCGTGACCCTGTCGGCAATGTTCGAGAGCTCCTCCAGGCGATGCGATATGTAAATGATCCCTTTCCCCTGTGATTTCAGCAGCCCAATGATATGAAAGAGATCCTTTATCTCTTTTTCCGTCAGGGCGGAGGTGGGTTCGTCCATGATAATGATGTCCGCGTTGACAGAGATGGCCTTCGCAATCTCCACC
>JAIRML010000258.1 GCA_031258665.1 Oscillospiraceae bacterium
GGAGTACAAAGGACAGGTGGTAGGGCATTTGGCGCCCGTTGTCAATCGCGCGCCGCGCGATTGACAACGGGCGCAAAATGCCATACAATCAAACAAGACACTCCGACAAGGCGCGCAAACGCCCGCCGCGCCGCCAGGCGCGCAGGGCGGGCCCATACCGCCACAGCACAGAGAAGGTAAAAATTGACAATTGTCAATTGTCAACTACATTGCCAAAAGGGGTTGCCGCGGCCATGCTGGATCAATTCTCCCGCACCGCGCTGCAGTTGGGCCGGGACAAGATGGAACGGCTCTACGCGAGCAGCGTGGCGGTCTTTGGGATCGGCGGCGTAGGCGGGTACTGTGTGGAGGCGCTGGCGCGCTCCGGCGTGGGACGCCTCGATCTGTTTGACGACGACCGCATCTGTCTCACAAACCTGAACCGGCAGATCATCGCCACCCGGAAGACGGTGGGCCGCTGCAAGGTGGATGTGATGCGGGAGCGTGTTCTGGAGATCAACCCGGACGCCGAGGTGGGGGCGTTCAAGCTGTTTTACGGCCCCGAGACGGCGGCGGGCCTCATCATGGCCGGGGAAGTGGTCAAGGATCTGACGGGCGATGGGGTATGATCTATCTGGACTACGCCGCCCACACGCCCGCCGCCCCCGAGGTGCTGGCGTCGGCCTGAGCCACCTCACGACGCGGCGGGAATTGGACGCGTTTTTGGAGATCTTCGACGACTGCTATAAGGAGCTTGCCATATGAATCGGGACCTGACGCCCTGCCAGCGCGTTGAGCGCAGCATCCACAAAAAATACCGCGATGTCCTGTGGCGCCCGTTTGTCGCCGGCGTCAAGCGCTACGCGCTGATCGCGCCGGGCGACAAGATCGCCGTCTGCGTCTCCGGGGGCAAGGACTCCATGCTGCTGGCCAAGCTGATGCAGGCGCTGCAGCGGCACAGCGATGTCCCGTTTGACCTCGTGTTCCTGGTCATGGACCCCGGGTACAGCGAACGCAACCGGCAAAAGGTCTTGGACAACGCCGCCCTGCTGGAGGTCCCCGTCACGGTCTTCGAGACGGACATCTTCCGGGTCGTCTCCCGCACGGACCGCTCCCCCTGCTACCTCTGCGCGCGTATGCGGCGCGGGCACCTCTACCGGCAGGCCCAGGCGCTCGCCTGCAACAAGATCGCGCTGGGGCACCATTTCAGCGATGTGGTGGAGACTGTCCTGATGGGGATGTTGTACGCCGCGCAGGTGCAGACGATGATGCCCAAGGTGAGGAGCCGAAATTTTCCGGGCATGGAGCTGATCCGCCCCCTCTACTGTGTGCACGAGGACGACATCT
The DNA here is from genome assembly GCA_031258665.1 of Oscillospiraceae bacterium. GTDB lineage: Bacteria > Bacillota > Clostridia > Oscillospirales > UBA929 > JAIRTA01. Next base: position 1,327 of record JAIRML010000258.1, read on the forward strand.
TGGCCTGGAAACGCCACAACGACTTGGAATTCATCCAGTGCGCCTGCCGGTTTACGGAGGACTGCACGCTGTGCGCCGACGCCGGGGGCGGGTCACGTCAAGATGTCAAAGCGCTCCTGCGCCGGCTGAAGCGCGACCACAAAGATGTGGAAAAGTGCATCTTCCGGAGCATCCACCAGGTGAATCTCGACACCGTCATCGGCTACAAACAAAAAGGCGTCTCCCACGACTTTTTGGAGTGGTACGACACCTGTTGAAAAACTTTGTTTTTCAACAACACGGGAGTTGGATCGAGGCGCTGAGGCGCCTCGCGGGGTGCGGTTTGCGGAAATGAATTCCGCAAACCGCGGATAATTTATCAAAAATTGTCAATTGTCAATTGTCAATTGTCAATTGACGACATCGGGGGTGTGCCCATGAGCATTCGCGCGCTGTATCGATCCGGCCGGCCTGTGGTGTCGTTTGAAGTGTTCCCGCCCAAGCAGGACACCGGCATCGACGACATCTACGAGGCCTTGGCGCAGCTGGCCGCGCTCGCCCCGGACTTCATCAGCGTCACCTACGGCGCGGGCGGCAGCGGCAGCGTCAATCGAACCGCGGAGATCACGGCCGCCGTTCGGCGCCGGTACGGCATCCGGGCGATGGCCCATCTCACCTGCGTGGGCGCCGAACGCGGCCGTGTGGCGGCCCAGCTCGACGCGATGCGGGCCGAAGGCGTCCGCAATGTGCTGGCCCTGCGCGGGGACGATTCAGAGGGCGCGCGGCCGGGGGCGTACCGCCACGCCGAGGACTTGATCCGCGAGATCCGCGCGCGCGGCGGCTTCTGCATCGGCGCGGCCTGCTACCCGGAGGGGCACATCGACTGCGAGAGTCCGGCGCGCGACATCGAATACTTGCGCCGCAAACAGGACGCCGGCGCGGATTTCCTGATCGGTCAGCTCTGTTTCGACAACAATCTGTTTTTCGGTTTTTTAGAAAGAGCGCGCGCGGCCGGTGTGACGGTCCCGATCTCGGCGGGGGTGATGCCGATTTTGGGCCGCCGGCAGATCGAGCGGATGATCTTCCTGTGCGGGGCGTCTCTGCCCTCGGAGATCATCAAGCTGCTGCACCGTCACGCGCACAGCCCCGCCGACCTGCGCGCCGCCGGGATCGAGCGCGCGGCCGGGCAGGTGGAGGCCCTGCTGGCCGGCGGCGTGGACGGCGTACACATCTACACCATGAACAAACCGGAGATCGCGTCAACCTGCATGACCCGGATCGGCCGGGTGTGAGCCGGGGCGGGCGCCGGCCCCGGGGGAAAGGACGAGACAGTTGGACCGGACAGAAGGGACATCAAAGGCGGAGGTGCTGCGGTACCTGGGCCGCCGGCGCCAGGAGGTGCCGGCGGAACTGGACGCGCTGGTGGAGTCCTGCATGGCGCTCATGCGCGAAGCCGCCGCGCCCCGGCATGTCTGGCG
>JAIRML010000061.1 GCA_031258665.1 Oscillospiraceae bacterium
ATGCAGCGGCACGCCGCCGCGCCCTTCTACTGGAAATCCGGCAACACCGCCGAGGTGGACTTCGTCGTTCCGCACGGCGCGGACGCCGTTCCGGTGGAGGTGAAGGCCGAGCGAAGCGACAGGGCCAAATCCCTGGCTGAGTACCGCAAGAAGTACACGCCCGCCGTGTCGGTGAAAACATCTATGAACAACGTCGCCCTCGGCGAGGTGCGGCACATCCCGCTCTACCTGCTGTGGCAGATGGAAAAATATCTGTAATGGCGGCGCCGCCGGGCTTGGCGATGGCGCCGCCGCCGAGGGCGGCAGAGCCGGGCCAGACACCTCCGGGGTGTGACGCGTATCGGCCCCGGCCCAATTTGCAGCTTTGTCTCGCCTGTTCGCGACAAAACCAAGTGTCAGTACCACTTCTCCATTGGGCACTTTGCATCTGATTCTCCGCCGCTTGCGGCAGAGAATTTTTATCTTGTCGTCAAATTAGTACCTTGCCGCCGCGAAGCGGCAGCAAAAAACAAGAATTTGGCTTGTGGGTTGTGGTGCTTTTAGACAGGCGTTTGTGGCAATTTTCGCGATTTTACCCCAGCTATAGAGATTTTTGATGAGAAAAAAGTAGATTCTCCGCCACAAAAAACACCGAAAATGTATACCTTGTTGGAGAAGAAAAACGAAAAATAGAAGAGAGAAGAGGGAATGGACATGTCCGGAAAGAACAAACGGATCGCTTTGGTGGTGGCCATCTGTATGCTGGCGTCGATGTTCCAAGCCGCACCGGCGGTGGCCGGGGCGCAGACGCCCTACGACGAGGGGCGGGAGATCATCGACTTCAACGACGGGTGGCAGTTCTATTTGGCGACGCGGACGCCGAGCGTCGCGTCGGGGAGCGGAGCGGTTGGCTTCGCGGCCAATGGGCTGGCGGACGCCGGGGGTGTGACGACGGCGGAGGTGATCTCGCCGGCGTACGACGACAGCGCGTGGCGGACGGTGAACGTGCCGCACGACTTCAGCATTGAGGGGCCGAAGGTGTCCGGCGGGACGAGCAGTTCGCAGGGGTACCTGCAAGGGGGTCTCGGGTGGTACCGGAAGACCTTCGCGCTGCCGGAGGAGCTGCGCGGGAAGAAGATCAGCATAGACTTTGAGGGCGTATATCAAAACTCGGTGGTGTATGTGAACGGGGCCCTGATCGGGAACTACCCGAGCGGGTACACGGGGTTTGCGTACGACATCACGGAGGAGCTGAAATACGGGGACGACGGGGAGAACGTCGTTGTGGTGAAGGTGCAGAACCTGTCGCCGTCCGGGCGGTGGTACACGGGGAGCGGGATTGTGCGGCCGGTGAAGCTGGTGGTGACGAACCTGACGCGGATCATACGGCACGGCCTGGTGCTGGCGTCGCCGGCGCTGGAGGCGACGTACACGGCGGACGGGTCGGCGGCGCTGACCGTGGAGGCGCATGTGTATTCGGACGATTCAAACGGCGTGGTCTCGCTGCGGACGACGGTGCGCGACGGCGCCAATGTGGTGACGCGGCATGTGAGCGAGGGGCTGGACAGCAACCCGACCACGACGGTGGTGCTGACGGACACGGTGCCGGTGCCGAACGTGCGACTGTGGAGTCTGGAGGATCCGTTCCAATACGACGTGACGGTGGAGGTGATCTACGACCGCAACGGCGGGGACGGCCCGGTGGTGAGCGACGCGGTGACGAACCGGTACGGCTTCCGGTATGTGAAGATCGACCCGCGAAAGGGTTTCTTCTTGAACGGGGAGTACGCGAAGTTGCAGGGGGTGGACCTGCACCACGACTCCGGGGCGCTGGGGGCGGCGTCGAACTACGACGCGTTCAAGCGCGAGATGACGATTTTGCAGGGGATGGGCGTGAACGCCTACCGGACATCGCACAACCCGCCGGCGAAGGAGATCATAGAGGTGTGCTCCGAGTTGGGGATTGTGGTGATGGAGGAGGCCTACGACGGCTGGGGCAGCGTGAAGTCGACGTATGACTTTGGCGCGTTCTTCTTGCGGGAGATTCCGGAGGACTGGCGCGGGGAGTCCGTGGCGCGGCTGACGATGCCGGGCGCGCCGCGGCGCGCGCTGTGGTCCGACTGGGTGATCCAGGAGATGGTGCTGCGGGACATCAACGAGCCGAGCGTGATCATGTGGTCCGTGGGCAACGAGATGGGCGGCGTGGGGACACGTCCGTCGTGGTACAACTGGCGCGACTACCTGCTGGAGGGTGATCCGGAACCCGCGGGGAGCTACGGCGGCACCAGTTTCAACCTGTTCACGGAGTCGCTGCGGCTGCGGTACAATGCACTGCAGGTGGACACGACGCGGTACGTGGTACTGGGAGACGACAGCTTCCGGAGCCCGCCGACGAGCGGCGACTTCTACAACATGGCGCGGACATTTGACGGGATCGGCGTGAACTACAACACGGCGCCGAGCGTGGACGCGCTGATGGAGCGGTTCCCGGACACATTTTTCTTTGAGTCGGAGTCGTCGTCGCAGACGGGGGCGCGCGGGGTGTATTTCGAGCCGAGCCTGCCCAACACGCCCGCGAACCAGACGCCCGGGAAGCGGGGGACGTCGGCGTACGACAACAACTTCGCGAGCTGGACGATGCCGAACGAGTACGGGCTGAAGAAGGACCGCGACCGGAAGGGGTTCTTGGGGCAGTTCATCTGGTCGGGGTTTGACTACATCGGGGAGCCGACGCCGTACAGCGTCTACCCGGTGGGGGTGTCGTCGTTCGGGACGGTGGACACGGCCGGGTTCCCGAAGGACTCGTACTATCTGTTTAAGAGCCAGTGGACGAGTGAGCCGATGGCGCACATCGTGCCGATGAACTGGAACGACTACCGGCCCGGGGAGATCGTGGAAGTCTGGGTGAACACGAACGCGGTGAAGGCGGAGCTGTTCTTAAACGGGACGTCGCTGGGGGAGAAGAGCTTTGACGAAAAGGAGACGACGTTTGGGCTCAAGTACTACGAGACGACGGAGCCGACAAAGGACGCCGGCGGCAGCGGGTATCAGGCGAACAACACGGGCGCGGTGAACACCGGGGGCTATGTGAGCCCGAACGGGTCATACGGGAAACTGCACCTGACGTGGTATGTGCCGTACGCGCCCGGCGAGCTGAAAGCGGTGGCGAAGGACAAGGAAGGCCGCGAGGTGGCGGTCGATGTGGTGAAGACGGCGGGCCAGGCGTACACGGTTGACGTGAAGCCCGACAAGGAGAGCCTGGCGCCGGACGGACGGAGTCTGCTGTATGTGGAATGCGACATAGTGGACGAGGCGGGCGTCATGCTGCCGTCGGCGGGGAACCTGGTCAAGTTTGACATAGAGGGCCCCGGGGCGATCGTCGGCGTGGACAACGGGAAACAGGAGAGCACGGAGCTGTACAAGTGGGGCAATGTGGAAAAGAACGCGCACGCGGAGCGCACGGCGTACAACGGGAAGGTCCTGGTGATCGTGCAGTCGGAGAAGGGGAGCGGCCCGATCCGGCTGACGGTGTCGTCGGAGAACCTGGCGCCTGTGACGCTGGAGGTGCCGACGGAGAGCGGCGGGGCGGCGAAGGTGACGCGGCCTGCGCTGGGCGGCGTGGTATCGACGGAGCGGCGGACGGTGCATGTGGCGCGCGGGACACAGACGGCGCTGCCGCGGGATGTGAAGGTGACGTACGAGAGCGGGGTGACGCTGGTCAAGAAGGTGACGTGGGGCGCCGTGGCGGCGGAACAGTACGAGAGCGCGGGCGTCTTTACGGTGACGGGCGCGTTTGAGGACGGAGCGATCACGGAGCCGGCGCTGCTGAATGTGAACGTGGCGGCGGTGGAAGAGCGGAAGAACCTGGGGCTGAACACGGCGGCGGGCGCGCAGGACACGGTGTCGGCGGCGGGCCCGCTGGCGACGGCGACGTTCACGAGCGGGACGGCGAACTACCCGAACTACATGCTGAACGGGAACACGACGAACGGCTGGACCAACGCGTTCTCGGCGTCACAGACGGTGGTGCTGGCGGCGGTGGCGGCGTCGCGTCCGTATGAATATGTGGAGATGTACTGGCCGGCGGAGCAGACGTTTGACCAGGTGAGCCTGTACTTCACGGTGGACACGAACAACAAGCTGCCGAGCGCGCTGAACGTGCAGTACTGGGACGGGTTTGCGTGGGCGGACGCCGGGCATCAGGAAGTGAGTTTCGCCGCAACGTCGAACGGGGAGACGAAGGTCACGTTCGACGCGGTGACGTCGACGCGCGTGCGCGTGGGGATGGAGAACGCGACGCCGTACAACGCGACGACAGGCCGGATGCGGATCGTCAAATTTGAAACCTGGGGCGCGGATTTGACACTCCGGCAGGTGATCTATCACGCCAACGGCGGCACGGGCAGCCTGCCGGCGGAGGCACATTTCGCGGGGGCCGCGGTGACGCTGCCGGCCGCGGACGCGCTGACGCCGCCGGAGGGCAGACGCTTCAAGGAGTGGAACACGCGGAGCGACGGGGCCGGCGCCTCCTACGAGGCTGGGGCGACGCTGACTGTGGGCGCCGCGGACATCGAACTCTTCGCCATCTGGGAGGAGGCCGTCATCGCGCTGAGAGCGGCGGTACAGGGCGGCGCCCTCTGGGTGACGCTGTACAACAGCCCCGGCGAGACCATCGAAGGTGCCGCGATTGTGGCCTTCTACAGCCCGGACGGCAGACTGGCCTCCGCCGCGGCCCGGAGCTTCCGCATCGAGCCGGACGGCAGACTGGTCTTCGAGGAAACCATCCCGGCGAACCACGCGGGGTACGACTATCAAGTCTTTGCCTGGGACGAGGCCTATGTGCCTCTGTGTGACGCGGCAGCCGGTTCGCTGCCCGCGTAACATCCGAACGGTCGTCTCCCTCCGTCGAGGAGGGAGACGGCCGTCTTTCTTTGAGGGGGGAAAAATATCTGTGAAAAGTCATGTGAAAAAGATGTGCGCTGTCCTCCTGACGGTGGTCATGTGCATCCCGGGTTTTCCTGTGGCGGCAAACGCGAATGAGGAGGGGGGACTGTCAGAGAAAAACGGATCTTTGTCCGTTTCGGCGCCGCCATGCAGGCGGCCAAGGTGTTTGTAAACGGCGCTGTCGTCAATGGGAAGTCGCCTCGCGGCGGTGGTCTGACGAATCACCCGGATGGCGTTCACAACGGCGGCTTCATGGACTTCGTATTTGATATCACAGAGGCGAACCTCAACTATGGTGAGGGGACGACCAATGTGATTGCCGTCAAAATCGACACAAGTTACAACGTAAATTGGGCGCCGGGGGCTCCCAATCGCGATTTTCGCTATTTCGGCGGCTTGTATAGGAGCGCTGCGCTGATCGTGACAGATCCCATCCACGTGACGGACCCCATCCACGCCGACAAAGTGGCGAGCGGCGGTCTTTTTGTGCGCACCGACCCGGAAAGCCCCACCGATCCGGACATCGGGATCAGCAACATTGCGCACACCGACAATGAAAACGGCGTGCCGACAGATTTTGTGGGAGACGTGAAGTTTTGGGTGGGGACGCATGTCCAAAACGACGGGGCGGCGGCCCAAACCGTGACGGTTGACAACGTGGTTCTCGACGCAAACGGACGTGTTGTGTTCAGCGGTTCCGCCGGGGCACGGGTGCTGGCTGCGGGGGAGGACTACCAGTTTACGCAAACCGGCGTCATCGCAGGCGCCAAGCTTTGGCATCCTTACAGCCCCAACTTGTATACCGTCAGGGCCATCGTCAGGGCCGGCGATGTTGTCGTGGATGAATACAGCACGAGGACCGGGTTTAGGACCGTTGTGTTCAGGGATGTAAACGACACGGAGAACAGTAAAATCACCGTCAACGGGCAGCGCCACATGGGACGGACACGCGACGTTCTACGCAAATGACGACGACCCCGCGACATCTTGGCGCCCGGACGCGGACGGCAGGTATCTGTCTGTCGATCTGGGGGAGCCGTATGACATCACGGGAGCGCGGATTGTCTGGGAAGAGAGCGCGGCGCACGAATTCCTGTTGCTCACGTCCGCGGACGGCGTCCGTTGGCAGAAAACCGAGGAAAGCCGTTCGGACCGGCAGACAGACCTGTGTGATGTCTTCGCGCCGGGCGTGCGATATGTGAAACTGCTGAACGGGGGCCGCGGCGGCGTCGCCACATGGGAACTGTATGGGGACAGCGCCGCCGGCACGGATGTTTCCGGGCGGAAGAACGCGCTGCAAAATCCCAGTTTCGCGGCCGAACGCGTCCCAGTGGTGTGGGACACCTATGACGCCGACATGACAAATAGGGTGGAAAAATTTACCATCTTTGGCACGGTGACGGGGACCAGACGCGCGCCAGGGCCGTTGTGACGGTGAGAGGCGTCAACCTGATACAAAATCCTGATCTTGAGGCGGCGGCGGGCTGGATCAGTGACCGCGGCCCCGCCGCGCCGCCGGGCGCGGGATGTTACGGCGAAGCGGGCCGAGAAGAGAAAAACCGCGGACTTAGGAGTTGTTTTCAGACAGCCCCTTCAGAGAGGAGAAGTGAAAGATGTCCAAAATGAGGAGTGTGCGGAGGTCATTTGGCAAAAGCGGAGGAGGACGGGCCTTGGCGCTGTTTCTGGCGGCCGCGATGCTGGCGGTTTTCTGGTCGTCGGCGCCGCCGGCGCGGGCGCTGAGCGGGACCGCGGAAGCCCGCGTCACGGTGGCGCCGGAGCCCGTTGTCACCGCCGCCATTTCGCTCGCGCGGAGCGACGCGGAGGATACGGCCGTTTATACAGTGCGCAACGAGACCGCCGGGACCGCCCGGGTGGCGTGCCTGCTGGCGGTGTACGACGCCGCGTGGCGCCTGCTCAATGTCCGGTCGCAGGTCGCCGAGGTCGGGGCCAAGTCGTCCGGCGAGGTTGTCCTGCAGGCGCCGGACATCGCGCTGGGCAGCAAGGTCAGGGCCTTCGCGTGGGACGCGGGGAGCCTGGTGCCGCTGACCGCGGACGCCCAGGTGCTCCACACATATGTGGACCTGGAGCGGTACGCGGCCTTCCAGGCGCCCATCTCCGTGACGCCGATCCCCGAACTGAAGGATCGCGAGGATGATTTCATCCGAGGCATGGACATCTCGAGCCTCTGGGCGATTGTCCAGGCCGGCGGGGAATATTTCGACATGGACGCCCGAAAGCTGATTGAGGGCGATGAGATCTCAAACGCCCTGGCGATCATGAAGAAACATGGGACCAACTGGATCCGTCTGCGGATCTGGAACGATGTCGGCAAGGCGCCGCCAAGCCACGGCGCCGGCGGTCTCAACGACAGAAACGTGGACCTGATCATTGCGAAGAAGGCCCACGCGCTCGGTCTCAAGGTGCTGCTCGACTTCCACTACAGCGACACATGGGCGGACCCGGGCCGGCAGATCAAACCGACCGATTGGACAGAGATCCCCACGTTGGACGGTCTGTGCGACGCGATGTACGACTTCACGCGGGAGACACTCCAGGCGTTTGCGGACGAGGGCTGCCTGCCGGAGATGGTTCAGATTGGCAATGAGACGAACAGCGGCTTTATGTATTCCGAGATGCGGCCGGACGGGACATGGGGCAGCATCACGGCTGGACGGCCAACGGGGTCGTCGGGCAACGAAACGAGCCACATTGCGCTGGTCAAGGCGGGCATCCGCGCGGTGCGCGACGTGGACCCGAACAATGGCGACCCAGACAGGCGCGTCAAGGTCATGTACCACCTGGCGGACGGGCACAACACCAGCCTCTACCGGACCCGGGCGGCCATGCTGCAGCGGGGTGGCGTGGACTATGACGTGATGGGCGCCTCGTTCTACCCTTACTGGCACCGCTCGATCGAGAACATCACGGCGACCCTCACGGCGATGACCGCCGAGTTCGGCAAAGACGTCGTCATTGCCGAGACGGGCTGGGGTTTCACAATGGACGGCGCCTCGCCGTATCCGGGCGGCGCGAACGGCGGCCCGCGGCTCAGCAACACGTTCAATCAGTCGGCGCTGAACACGGCGCGCAGCTACGGGCACGACTATCCCGTCTCTCCGCAGGGGCAGGCCGATGAGCTCCGCGCGGTGTCGCAGGTGGTTGCGAAGCTCCCCGAGAACAAGGGCCTCGGCGTGTTCTACTGGGAACCCGCGTGGATCCCCACGCCGCGGATGGGGTCCGGGTGGGCCGCCGGCACCACCAACATTGTGATGGCGAACCAGGCCTACTTCGACTACGCGGGCCGCGCGCTGCCCTCGCTTGCCACATGGAATCGCCTCTTCCCGGGGGACAGCGACATCGTGACATCTCTGGCGGAGGCCGCCGTCAGCGTCGAGCAGGGCACGGCGCCCACACTGCCGGAGACCGTCACCGCTCATATGAATTGACCCTTCCCCTGTTGTCCCTCATATACGCCAGACGCCCCCCGTT
>JAIRML010000143.1 GCA_031258665.1 Oscillospiraceae bacterium
TCTTCCGATCTCGGGAACGGCACGCGCAAGTCTTTGTAGACGCGCCCCGGGCCCTCCGTCAGCATGATGATCCTGTCGGAGAGAAAGATGGCCTCGTCGATGTCGTGCGTGATGAACACGACGGTCTTCCTCTTGGCCTCGCCGTCCCACAGCCGCAGCAGCAGCTCTTGCAAGAGCACGCGGTTTTTGGCGTCCACCGCGCCGAACGGCTCGTCCATGAGCAAGATGTCCGTATCCATAGCCAACGCGCGCGCAATCGCGACGCGTTGCTGCATCCCGCCCGAGAGGCGCGAGGGGTAGCGGCGCCCCGCGTCTTCCAGGCCGACTTTCTGCAAGTATTCGTCGGCAATCTTTAAGATGCCGGCGCGGTTGAGGTCCTTTTTGGCCTGTTTGACCCCAAAGGCCACGTTTTGGCGCGCCGTCATCCACGGGAAGAGCGAATACTGTTGAAACACGACGCCCCGGTCGATCCCCGGGCCCATGACCGGCGCGCCGTCGATCAGAACATGGCCGCCGGAGGGGCGGCAGAGCCCTTCCAAGACGTTGAGCAATGTGCTCTTTCCGCAGCCCGAAGAACCGATGACACTGACGAACTCGCCCTCTCCAACGCCAAATGTGACATCTTCGAGCGCCGCGAACATCTCACCCTGCTCTTCGTAGGTGACAGTGAGGTTTTGAATCTCGATCTTCATAGCGCACCGGCCTCTGCCCAAAATTTCTGACTCGCGGCGCCACCGAGTACACGCCAAGCCGCCTCAGGGCGGCACCGCCGGGTACACGCCAAGCCGCCTCAGGGCGGTGCCGCCTAGACGTCGTTTGCCTCAAAATGCGCCAGCAAGTCCCGGTAGAGGGTGTCGTCCGGGTTCTCCGCGAGCAGGGAATTCAGCGCGCCGGCGTAGATCTCCGTGTTGTAGCGCGTTTCGATGTCGTAGTTTGTCGTGTAGCCAAAGTCGACGACCTTCCTCTGGAGCGCCGCGGTGGCCGCTTTGTCCGGGTCCGGGTGCGACAGGCTGTGGCCGCCGTAGATCTCATACTCCAGCGCGTCCAGTTCGATGTCTATGTACTTTTTGACATCTTGGATCGTCTTTTCGCGGTCCTCCTGCGAGAACTTATAGGCCTTGATCAGTGCGCGCTCAAACGCCGTGTAGGTGTTCGGCTTGTCCGCGAGCGCCTGTGTCAGCGCCACCTGGCGGCAGCAGGGCTGGTTTTCAAACAGCGGTTCCTCGTTGCAGTAATACACCACTTCGTACCCCTGATTTTTGGCGATGGAGGCGTAGGGGGAGTAGACGCTCGCGGCGTCGATTTCCGCGCCCGCCAAGGCGTTGAAGGCATCTTTCTGGCTGTCGAACACAACCACGTTGAGGTCCGTCTCGCGGTCGAGGCCCGCCTGGTCGAGCAGCATATAGAGTTCGAGCTCCTGCACGCTGTTTTTCACCGTCGCGACATTGCGCCCTTTGAGGATCGTGATGTCCCAATCGCTGAGCCCCTCGGTAAACTCAGACTTAATGACATACCCGTGGCCGTTTGTCATCGCGCCGCCGAACACCGACACGGGGTGGTCCTGGCTCTGGAAGGTGATGGTGGGCACGGAACCGATAAACGCCGCGTCCAGATTCCCGCTCTCAAGCCCTGCCACCATCTCGCCGGCGCTGGCGAAGAGCAGCAGCTCGGCGTCCAGCCCCTCTTCGGCAAAATAGCCCTCCTCCGCCGCCACAAAGCCCAGCAGATGCGCGGTGGAATTGAGATGTCCGAGTTTGAACGATGTCTGTTCGAGCGCGGGGGGCGCGGGCGCGGGCGCGGGGGTCGCGGGCGCGGTGCCCGTCGGCTCCGCCGGTGTCTCCGCCGGTGTTCCCGCCGCCGGGGGAGTCGGCGTTTGCGCGCCGTTTCCGGCGGCGCAGGCGGTGAGCAGCAGCAGGGCCGGCAACAGCGCGCAGAACGCAAGACATACGCGTTTCATCTTGGGTCACACTCCTTCTTCCAACGTGGGTTGCAGGTGCAAGCCACAACCCGAATTCTTGTACTTTGCGGCCGCTGCGCGGCCACAAAGCACCAACGTGGGCTGCACCCGCAGCCCACAACCCGGATTCTAGTTTTTTGCTGCCGCTGCGCGGCCACAAAAAACTAAAGCATATTATTTTTATATATTTAATATGCGATGCGACTATTATACCGTGCCGATTCGCGCTTGTCAAGGGGGAATTTCCACACCTTGCCGGCATCAAAACGGATTTTTTTACTTTTATATGGTAAAATATGTATTTAAAGCATATTTCCTGTTAATTTTGGGCAATAAAATATCGATATATAGTTTGAGATCACTGCATAGCGCCTTGCTGCCGCGAAGCGGCGGTAAAAAGCAAGAATTTGGGTTGCGGATGCAACCCACGTTGGGAGGGTTGACGTCCATGAGAATGATGCCGACAAAAGGGGGCCAGCGGCTTTTGGCCATGGCGCTGGCTGTCCTGCTGGGGTTCTCCCCCCTCGCCTTTTATTTTGTGCGGGCGGCCGGGGAAGACGCGACCATCCTCTCCGCCGGGTGGTTGCACGCGGCGGGGCTGCGCGCGGAGACAGACGCGGACCTGGGCCAGAATGTCACCTATCGGTTGACCGTCAACCTGGGGCAGATCGCGGGTGCCGCCGAAGGGGCCCGCTACACACTGGAGATCCACTGCGAAAACCCCGTCTCCGATGAAGGGTCCGGTTTCGCGATCGGCGCCCCGTCGTCTCAGCCGGCGGTGGCCCCTCCTGTTTTGGACCTCGCGCGCGGCGTCGTCACTTACACGCTCGTATGGAGCGCAGAGATGACCTCTTGCAGCATAGAGTTGGTTCTCACCCCGCGCATCGGGGCCGACGCCGGCGGCCCCGGCGCCTACCCGGGCGAACAGGTGAAGGTTTGGGCGGCGCTGTACACGGACCCGTCTGACGGCGAAGACGCTCTCGCCTCGACCTACGACGCGCCCGCCACGGCCGCCGCGCGCATGGGCTGCCTGCGCACAGACCCCGTCATCCACTCAGACACCCTGCCGCGCCTCTACGCGGGCAAAGAGAACCGGGCCGTCATCAATTTCAGTTTCGACAAAAGCACGGTCCTGTATGGGCGCCCGGCGGAAGCGGCGGGCGCCCAGATGAGCTTCTCGGCCTACGCGGCGGCCGGCCTGCTCCTGACAGACATAGAGGTCACCGTCGACTTCTCCCAAGCCGAGGTCACCATCGGTTCCACGACAAAGACATATAAGCAGTGGCGCGCGGCGTGGGGGGACAACCCGCTGCTCACCATCTGGCGCGCCGCGCGGTACGACAGTCCGGACGGTGCCCTCGCCCTGTCCGGCGACGGCTTTTACACGCTGCGCTGGGCCTCCGACATGCCGACCCGAAGCACCCACCAGAACACATCCCAGGGCGGATACGACCCCTTCCACGCGGCCTTTGTCTTGGAGACCGCCGCCGACTTTTCTCCGGACGGCAATGTGCCCGCCTCGACCATCGACCTGAGCGGCGTGTCCATGTCCGGCCACGCCCGGGTGAACGGGCGGGGGCCCTCCATTTCGTTTGTTTACGGCCCCGACCCGGCACACGATGCAGACGCGCTGCTTTACCTCAAAAAGACGACGACCCGGATCACAACCAGCGCCCCGTTGGTTGAGATCCTGCTGATCCGCTCGATCTCGTCCTCCGCCTCCGTTCCCTATCTTCAGCCCAATTCCGCCCAATATGAGGCGCAATATCTTGAAAAAGCGAACAAGGACTACCTCTACTGGCAGGAACTCTGTAAGGTGGGGTTTCGTGTGCCTGACACAGCAACATTCACATGTCGGCTCAATGTGCCCATCGGGGTAACCGTCACCGCGGTGCGCCTGCCGGCTCCAACCTCCGGAAACACCACATATACCGCGTACGACACGCTGACTTACCACACGACGTCAGACACCGAGAAGACAATCAGCGGCGTACGCGCCCGGCTGATCGACGACATCCGGCAGACGCCCTACCAGTCCGACGATTCTCTGTACCAACAGGGCTACGGCGGATACGTCGAACTCACGTTTAAAAATATGCGACAATCGGATTTTGTGACCGGCAACGCCATGACCCTGGGCAGCCTGCTCTTCCAATTTGTGGGCAAAACAGAGGGCATCGCACAGAGCGCGGTGTCTTTTGGTGTGGAAGCGTACGCCACAAAACACGGTGATTGGCGGTTTAACCATGATTATCTGGTGACGCTGAACGGCGCCGCCCAGGCGGGCACAAAAAACACCATCGAGGTCCAGGTACATGAGAAGTACTGGGCCGACATCAACCTCTCGCTGCCGGACAGTTACAAAAACAAATTTCTCTTCGCGGACAACGGCGGTCACCCCGTCATGGACGGAACCGCCCTGACCGCCGCGTTCCGAGAGGACTGTCTCTGGCTGATGCAGCGGATCGGCCCCAGCGGGTTCCCCTACTGCGCCGTACAGACTCGAAGCCACTCCAACACCACTTCCGGCGCTCCCACCGCGGCGGGCGGACTCGTCCTGCAGGCGCCCGTTCTCTATGTGCCGATCCCAGACGGGCTGCGGGTGATGGATGTGCAGCTCTACCGCTCCGCCTCGGCGGGCGGCGACCCCCAGATTCCGCCGTCCGCCCCCCCAGTGGACGCCTACGGAAACAAAATCGACTTTACCAGGCGTACGCTCACAGCCTCCGACGGAAGTAAACATCTGGAAATCAAGCTGCACCAGACCGACCACGCAGAGGCGGAGGTCGTTTTGCAGCGCAACTCGGCGACACAGGGCGATGTCTATGTCGGTGTTCGCTATCAGATCCCGGCCGACTATCCGGGCGCCTCTATCTCCTTGGACGGGAGCCGTGTGCTGGCCTCCTCCTGGAGCGGCGACCTGCTCGGCGTGTCCTCCGGTAGCTCCTACGGAACCGCCGTAACCAACGGCCTCAGCCACTTTGCCGACATCGCGGCGCTGCCCTCGGCCACAGACAGAACCCGCGCGGTGCGCCGCCGGAACGCCCCCACCGAAACCGTCGCGCTGACCGGCGCCTCACATGTCGCCGTCCATTCGGCGGTGCGCACAGACACGGGCGCGGACGCGGAAAACAGCGCGGACGACATCTACGCCTCCTATGACCCCAACAGGGGGCGGGACGATGTCACATGGGCCCTCCGGGCGGGCAGCACGGGCGAACAGTTTCGCCTCGTTGTTTCCAACGGGACGGGCAGCGCCCTTTCGGGGGATAACGTCGTGTACTTCATCCTCCCGCATGGTGTCGGTTGGCGCACCGCGCTGACAGGCCCACCCACGTTCCGGGGCGGCACAGCACCCCTTCTGGCCTGGGTCGACGCCAGCTTTGACCCGAGCAGACTCACCGCCAGCCCGGGCACGCCCGGCGGCCTGTATACGCTGGAGGAGGCGGCGAACTTCGGCTGGAACGACACGTCCCCCACCGACTGGAGCGCCGTCACGGCCCTGCGCCTGACCTTCTCTCAGCTGGCGGCGGGGGCGTCGCTCGCCATGTACGCGCCCTTCACTATCCCACCCATCGGCTCCGTTGACACAGATGTTCCCAAATACGACGACAAGTCCTTCGGTCAGACGCTGTATCAATTTCACAGCGCCGGTTTTTCCGGACAATTTGTCCGAACGGCCGCCCTCAAGATCCGCCGGACCGACGCGCCCGCCGTGCGCGACATCCTCTCGCCGACGGGCGGCCTCGACGCCGCCATCCCCACAACATGTCCGCAGACGGCCTACACCGATCCGGTCCCCGTCTGGTACGACGTGGCCGTGTACGACGACTTCACCGCCAACCTCTCCCTCACGGAGATCCGTGTGGCGCGTCTGCCCCACGGGGCGGACGAAGACGCGCAAAACTGGGAATCTTTGTATGTTGATCCGTCAAACCTGCGCGCAGAATCCTATCAAACTGTCCAACGCGTCCCGGCATTGGACATCCCGCACCAACCCGGCCATCGCGTCGTGGTGACAGACCCGAGCCGCTACATACACCGGGACAGACCTGGCCATTACCGGATCACCTATGTGCCCACTCCCGACTATGACCTGCAATCGACGCCAGTGACGCGCGAATTTGTGCTGCTGCCGGCCTCAGACAGCGGCGGCGGCGACAGCGGCGACGGCGGTGACAGCGGCGACAGCGGCGACGGCGGCGACAGCGGCGACGGCGGCGACGGCGGCGACAGCGGCGACGGCGGCGACAGCGGCGACGGCGGAGACAGCGGCGACGGCGGCGACGGCGGCGACGGCGGCGACGGCGGCGACGGCGGCGACGGCGGCGACAGCGGCGACTGCGGCGACTGCGGCGACGGCGGCGACCGCGGCGACAGC
>JAIRML010000145.1 GCA_031258665.1 Oscillospiraceae bacterium
TAAACAGATCCCATCCGCGGTTTGCGGAATTCATTTCCGCAAACCGCACCCCGCGAGGCGCCTCAGCGCCTCGATCCAACCCCCGTGTTGTTGAAAAACAAAGTTTTTCAACAAATAAAACGGCTATTCGGAGCTTTCGGGGCCGCCCCCACCCTCCTGGTATTCGCGGATCATCGCAACCGCCCGCTGCGGGTCCTCCACCTCTTTCAGATACAGGTCCAGCTTATACCGCGACGTCATGTCCCGCTCGACGACATAGGGTATGGTCTCCTGCCATGTCGGAAGGACGCCGTGCCGTTGCAGCAGGTCGATGGCCTCGTCCGCGATGAGCTGGGCAAACACCGCCTTCACCCGGCCCCGGATGAGCAGCAGCGCGGCGGCGCGCCCCACGATTCTGTCGCCGACGATCGACCCTTCCAGCCTGGAGGGGTCGCTGTCTATCAACTCCAAAAGTGGCCGGAGCCCCCGTTTGTCCGAGTGGTACAGCAGCTTGTTCTCCCCGACGATGACAAATGTTTTCTCCCCGCGTGTCAGGGCAACCCTCGCGCGATTGACCGCTTTGTAGGTGGCCGCGTCCATTGTAAAAACTCCTTTTGCCAGGCCGACTTGCGGCACAGTGATGGGGCAACCGCGGGTGGGGCAAACATCTCCCGGCAAACCATCCGGAACGCGCCGCGGCGCTGCCCCGGATCAATGGACGGCCGTTGGCATATCCCGGCCAAAGACCGCCCATTGATCACAAAAAACAGCGACGTGAGATTACAGCTTGAACGTCGAGCCGATCAAAGCGTTGAAGAACTGGGACTTGTTCGCAAACTTGTCGAGCTTGATGTCCTTACAGTAGTCCGCCAGGGTGATGGACTTGTCGAAGTCCACCTGGATCGCGGCCTTCCCAGCCCGGTCCAACAGTTCCTTCTTCGTGATGGGGAAGCTGATGTTCGCCTTCGAAAACGCCCGGATCACATTGTGACCGGCAGCGAGATAGAACTTTTGCATGGATATACCTCCTAGTGAAAAGTTATTCATGTTTAACGCGCGGTCGTCGCCTCTGCCGACAGGGGCGTTTTATTTCTGGTATGCCGTGTACTTGTCGAGGGTGTCACCCACACCGGCGAAGTCCTGGTGGGAGGCGCCGCGGTTCTTGAAGGTCCACACGAAGTTGCTGGTGACGGCCTCTTTGCGGATCTGATCGACGATCTGCGGATAGATGTCCGCCTTGATCATCCAGGGCAGGCCCATCGGCGCCTCGCAGATGATGGTACCGTCCGGGTTGAGGATCATGCTGCGGCCGAAGTAGGAGTAGCCCTCGTCAATGCCGACCGAGTTCGCCGTGACCACATAGACCTGGTTGCAGTAAGCGCCGGCCTTGTTGGTGATCTCCCAGGCGCGGTCCCACGGGGCCATGTAGTGGGAGACACGGATGATGACGTTCGCGCCGCCAAAGGCGGCCTCGCGCCAGATCTCGGGGTAGTCGCCGTCGGCGCAGATGATGGTGGCCAGTTTGGAGCCCTTCGGGCCGTCCACCACTTTGCAGTCCCAACCGGGGTGGCTGGCCTCGCCGGGGATCCAGGGGTTCATCTTGACGTATTCGTGGACGATCTCGCCCTGATCATTCACGATGATGGCGGTGTTGCAGCCCTTGCGGCCGCGGACCTCGCGCACCAGCGGGTTGAAGACACCGTAAACGCCCAGCTCCTTACACTTGTCTCTCAGGCGCTGGATTTCGGGGCCGTCCAGGTCCACAAGCACATCGTTCCAAAGCGGTCCGAACCCCTGCAAGCCGCATTCCGGGCTCACAAAAAGGTCAACACCTGGAAAACCAAAGGCGGCCTTGTCCATCCAATCGATGATCTGATCGACATTCTTGTTGACGTCCTCCATGGTCTGCGCGCTGATCGGCGGGACTTGCACACACACGACACTCAGGGCCTCGACTTCAAACTTGCCGCTTATGGCATGGGTACTACCAATGTTCATGGATTTAACCTCCTAGAAATGTGACTCGAAAGTCTTGTTGTAGTTCTGAGAAAACTCGATGCCGTCTGGGTCCGCTTTTAAAGACGCCGTTCTTTTGGCTCTGTCCACCCGCCTCTCTATGGGCGACCTCCGAAAACCCACGCTTGCGTGTCTTTGCGATGGATTCCCGTTTTCGCCGGAGAAAACTCGCTCGGTTCCCTTGATGAAGTAAATACATATGTATTTGTCAATTGGGCTCACCCTGTTGTAAAACCCAATTTTCACAGTGGGGCGCGGTTTGCGCACAAAATTTGCGTCCGGAGATCTGCGTCCGGAGACAATGGCACAGGCCGACGGCTGCGCGCACAGCAAAAAAACAAGGCAGCACATTGGAACTGCACGCGCCCCAATGCCCTGGCCTTGTCACCATACGCGGAATACTCTCTTGTACTCCAAAATTCAATTGTCGCGATTGTCTGTCGCGATCACCGCGGCCGCCGCCTGGCCAACATGCCGGATGGATGCTGGCGGTTCTGGAATTATTTTCATTGTACCAGATGGCGGCACAAAAATCAACCCCACAATGTTCACAGAACAACACGCCGTATGTTGTATATTTCATCCATATTCTCGTCCGCTTGGGGCCCCGCGGCACCGCAACTCGGCGGGAGCGGAGCCGCCGCCGCACCTTTGGGCAAATGGTTCGGCCTTCGTTTGATATGTATAAAACGCACAAATTAATTTGCGTTGTTTTGTGCATTTAGTGGGTAGATTTTTATGTCATAATCTGTTATAATAAGAATCACTCAATTTGGCGCATCCAATTTGACGCGTCGATGGCAGACTGGATCTTATAGAATTTCGGGGTACAACAGGGTATTCCGCGCATGGTGACAAGGCCAGGGCATGGGGGCACGTATGTGTTCCGGTGTTGTGCCTTGTTTTTTTGTTGTACGCGCCCGTACACGGGAGGAAGCGCATGAGAACGGCGATCGTTGTGGACGACGAACCCATCACCAAGATGGATCTCACGGAAATTTTGCTCGAAGCGCAGTTTGACGTAGTGGCCCAGGGAAGCGACGGGTTCGACGCGGTGGAGCTCTGCCGGCAGCACAACCCGGACATCGTACTGATGGACATCAAGATGCCGGTTTTTGACGGGCTCAGCGCCGCCGAAACGATCCTCCGGGAAAATCTGGCCGGTTCGGTCGTCCTGCTCACCGCTTTCAGCAACGCCGACTTCATAGAAAAGGCCAAACAGATCGGCGTGGCGGGGTATCTGATCAAACCGGTGGAGGAGCGGATGGTGGTCCCGACCCTGGAGATCGCGCTCGCGCAGAGCACACGGTACATACAGGCGCTCGGCGACGCGCGGGCACTCAAACAGCAGTTGGAGGAAAAGACGCTGGTCGACCGCGCCAAGATGATCGTGGCCAGACGGGACGGGATCCCCGAAGGGGAGGCGTATGAGCGTCTGCGCAAGATGAGCATGGACAAGCGGTGCGGCATGGGCGAAATCGCCACCATGATCGTGGCGAGCGGCTCCGCCCGTGAGACGGTCGAAAAGGCAAAACAGACCCTCATCCGGGCCCTGAATCTCAATGAAAACACGGCCTATCGGAGGATCAAAGATTACAGCAACGCCAAGAAATGCACCATGGAACAGGCGGCCGTCCACCTGATAAATACGGTGAGCTGCGCGGCTGTACCCAGAGGAAAACCGGGCGAAAGCGGTCGTTTGGACATCAAAATGACCCCTCAGGGCCCGCCGAGCCCCAAGGAGGAATCGCATGCTGGAACATCTGTGCAGAGAACGCCTCGGACTCTCTGCCGAGGAGATCAGTCAGCTTCTCCTGATTGAGTCGACGATGCAATACACCGCGGACCTGGTGGGGGGCGACGTGTTTATCAACTGCTTCTACGACGACGGCGAACGGTCGTTGGTGGTGGCCGAGGCAAAGCCCCTGGGCGACTACTCCAATTACAGTACCTGTATCGTGGGAGAGGACGCGTACATTGAGAACGAGCCCGCGGTGTTCGCGGTGCGCGCCACCGGGCTGCCGGTGCGGGACCTGCGGGCGACCACACAGGAGAACAAGCTCGTCCGCCAGGATGTGATCCCCATCAAGAACAGCGGCGGCGAGGTGTACGCCGTCCTCGTGCGGGAAAAGGACGTCAGCGAGATGCTCCGCCAGGACCGCAAATACGACGAACTGGTCCGGATGATGGAGAAGCTGGACCAGATGGTGCAAAAGAACGGGGCGAGAACGGAGCCGCTGCAGCGGGACAGCCTGGCCGCCAGAGAAATCCACCACCGCATCAAAAACAACCTCCAGATGGTGGCCAGTATCCTCAACATGCAGGCGCGCCGGAGCGACACGCCGGAGATCCGAAGCATCTTTAAGGAGAATGTCTGCCGGGTGCTGAGCTTTGCGGCCATCCACGAAACACTCACCCGGAACGGGCTGGAGGACGATGTGTCGATATTGGGTGTCGTCGACAAGGTGCGCCGCAACACCATGATTTACACCAACCACGCGGAGAAGCACATCGACATCCAGGTGACCGGGGCGGACTTTCTTGTCCCGGCGGACCAGGCGACCTCCATCGCCCTGGTGGTCAACGAGCTGTTGACCAACGCGGTGAAACACGCGTTCCCGGGCCGGACAGAAGGGCTGATCTCCATTGTGCTCAGCAGGGGCACCCAGTATTCGTCCGTCACGGTCTCCGACAACGGCATCGGCTTCGACCGCGCCAGCGACCAGAAAAAAAACCTCGGGCTGGCCATTGTCGACATGACCGTGCGGGAACAGCTGCGCGGAAGGGTGCAGATCTTTTCCGGCGAAGAGGGCAGTAAAATCCGCTTTGACTTTAAAAACTGAAGAAGCAAAGCCCAACAGGGGGTTTTGAAACGGCGACAGGGCCAGGC
>JAIRML010000157.1 GCA_031258665.1 Oscillospiraceae bacterium
TGTGCTCTTCCGATCTGTGGTGGCTTTTGATGAGCGCGGCGTCGCCCGTGGCTCCGCTCTCGATGACGTCCGGATAGATCGTGCCCTGCACCAAACACCGACCGCGCCCAATTTCCGCGCCTCGGCCTCGAAGACGCGGATGAATTCCTCCCCGATGATTTTGCGCTTGCGCTCCGGGTCCGACACGCCCGCAAGCTTCTTTAAAAATCGTTCCCGCGCGTCCGCCACAATCAGCCGTATGCCGAACCGCCCCTCAAAGGTGGTCCGCACCTGCGCGGCCTCCCCTTTGCGCAACAAGCCGTGGTCCACAAAGATGCAGACAAGCTGCTCCCCCACCGCGCGGTGCAGCAGCGCGGCGGCCACCGAAGAATCCACGCCGCCGGACAGCGCACAGAGTACACCGCGCGCCCCGATGCGCGTCCGCAGATCGCGCACGGCATTTTCGACGAACGAAGACATGACCCAGTCCCCGTAACAGCCGCAGATCCCATACAGGAACCGCCGCAACACCCGCTCCCCCTCCGGTGTATGGGAAACCTCCGGATGGAATTGCACGGCGTACAGCCCTCGCGCCGGATCTTCCATCGCCGCCACCGGGCAGTCAGGAGTCGTCGCGGTGGTCTGAAACCCGTCCGGCACTTCAAAAATGGTGTTGCCGTGGCTCATCCAACACACCGTTTCCGCCGGCATATCGACCAACAGCCGGCTGCCGGGCCGGACACGGAGCGTGACGTTTCCGTATTCGCCCACCTCCGCGCGGCGCACCGCACCGCCCAACGCGTGGGCCATCCACTGGGCCCCGTAGCAAATCCCCAGCACAGGGACACCCAGTGAAAATAGCGCGGCGTCACAGCTGGGCGCACCGGGCGCGAAGACATCGTCCGGCCCGCCGGTGAGGATGATCCCCCGGTATTCGCCGCGGCGAATCTCCTCCAGCGCGGTCCTGTGGGAGCGCACTTCAGAATAGACGCAGCACTCGCGCACCCGCCGCGCAATGACCTGGCTGTATTGCCCGCCAAAATCCAACACCAACACTTTCTCCATGGTTCATTTCCTTTCACTGCCCCAGCGCAGCTCTGATTTGACACCTGCGGCGGATGGGGATACCCCGCTCGGTCAAGTACTGTTTGAGCGCCCAGATGTCCAGTTCGCCGAAATGAAACAGACTGGCCGCCAACACGGCGTCCGCCCGCCCGCGGGCCAGCGCGTCGTAAAAGTGCGCCGGCGTACCGGCGCCGCCGGAGGCAATCACAGGCACATGCACCGCCTGGGAGACGAGCGCGGTGATCTCCACGTCGTAGCCGTCCCGGCCGCCGTCGGCGTCGATTGACGTCAGCAAGATCTCACCCGCGCCGCGCCGCGCCACCTCCTGCGCCCAGTCCAGCGCATCCCGCCCCGTCGGGCGGCTGCCGCCGTGCGTGAACACCTCCCAGTGCCCCTCTCCCCGGCGGAGCACGTCGATGGAGATGACAATGCACTGGGCGCCAAAACGCTGCGAGGCCCGATCGATGAGATCCGGCGTCTGTACGGCGGCCGTGTTGATACCCACCTTGTCGGCCCCGCTGCGCAGGATATCCCGGATGTCCTCCAGCGTGCGGATGCCGCCGCCCACCGTGAAGGGGATGAATACCTCGCGGGCGGTACGTTCCACCATGGACAGCAACGTGCCCCGGTTCTCTTTGGAGGCCTTGATGTCCAAGAAGACCAGCTCGTCGGCGCCCTTCTCGTCGTACCGGCGGGCCGCCTCCACCGGATCTCCGGCGTCGCGGAGTTTTTCAAAAGAGACGCCCTTCACCACGCGGCCCTCAGCCACATCCAGACAAGGGATGATCCGCTTCGTCAACACGGCGTTCCCTCCCAGTGCGCAAAATTGCGAAGCAGCGCAAGCCCCGCCCGGCCGCTCTTTTCTGGATGGAACTGTACGCCGTATAGCTTGCCCCGCCCGACCGCCGGATAAAAGACACCGCCGTAATCTGTCTCAGCCACGGCATATGTCCGCTCGTAGAGCGCAAAGCTGTGGACAAAATACATCTCCGCCCCCGCCGGCAGGCCCTCAAAAAGCGGACAGCCCGGCTCGTACGCGAGACTGTTCCACCCCATGTGCGGCACCTTGCCGACATGTGGTGGGAATTTTTGGAACACCCCCGGAAAGAGGCCCAATCCCGGCATACCGGGGGCCTCCTCGCTGCCCGCAAACAGAAGCTGCATCCCCAAGCAGATCCCCAAAAACGGGCGGCCATCGGAGGCCCGGCGGATCAGAGGCTCTATCAATCCCTTCTCCCGCAGCCGATCACAGGCATCTCCAAAGGCGCCCACGCCGGGCAAGACCACATGGCCGGCCCGTTCGATCTCATCCGCCCGGTCCGTAATTGCGGACGACACCCCAAGATACGCGAAGGCCTTCCCCACGCTGTGCAAATTTCCCATGCCATAATCCACAATGGCGATCAAACAATCACCCCGAATAAACAATTTTTAAGCGCCCGCCGCCGGGCCAAATCCGGCATGACGGCGGGCGTGAGTTGTGGTATAATATCGACGTGGGTTGTACCCGTAACCCAAATTCTTGTTTTTTGTTGCCTTCGCGGCAACAAGTGCCATCACGGCCGTCAGAGGCCAGGTTGGATCTCGGAGATCAGTTCCTCGTAGGTGGTGTCCAACAGCGCCCGGTTGCGGCTCATGGCGCTGAGCGTCGCGATGACAATCTCGCCCTCCCCGGGCAGCAGCAGCATCCGCTGGATGAGGTCGTCTGTGTCCACCTCATCCGGGCCGGCCTCGAGGACACAAACGACTTCCAGTGCCTTATCCCCCGCGACATCT
>JAIRML010000196.1 GCA_031258665.1 Oscillospiraceae bacterium
GTGCAGCCGTTTTGTGCCGGCGGCCAAGCTGCGCGAGACGATGAAGAAGCTGGCGGCCGGGGAGACGGACTTCATCATCGGCACCCACAAATTGCTGCAAAAGTCCGTTGTCTTCAAGAAGCTGGGGCTTCTGATCGTCGACGAGGAGCAGCGCTTTGGCGTCACACACAAGGAGCGCCTCAAAGAGATGGCGCGGCAGGTGGACGTGCTGACGCTGACGGCCACGCCGATCCCGCGGACGCTCAACATGGCGCTCTCGGGGATCCGCGATATGTCGACGATCGAGGAGCCGCCGCGCGACCGCTATCCGGTGCAGACCTATGTGATGGAGCACGACGATGTGATCGTGACCGACGCGCTGCGGCGCGAGGTGCAGCGGGGCGGGCAGGCCTATTATCTTCACAACCGGGTGGAGAGCATTGAGCGGACGGCCGCCCGGCTGGCGGCGCTGCTGCCCGGGGTGACGGTGGCGGCGGCCCACGGGCAGATGAGCGAAGAGAGGCTCTCCGAGATCATGAACCGCATGGCCGACGGGGAGGTCCAGGTGCTCGTGTGCACGACGATCATCGAGACCGGCATCGACATCCCAAACGTCAACACGCTGGTGGTCGAAGACGCCGACAGGCTGGGGCTGGCGCAGCTCCACCAGATCCGGGGGCGTGTGGGGCGCAGCCCCCGCCACGCGTTTGCCTATCTCACCTACCGGCGCGGGCGGATCCTCAGCGAGGTGGCCACCAAGCGGCTGACGGCCATCCGGGAGTTCGCCGAATTTGGTTCCGGCTTTAAGATCGCGATGCGTGACCTGGAGATCCGGGGCGCGGGCAATGTGCTCGGCTCCGAGCAGCACGGGCACATGATGAGCGTGGGCTACGACATGTACCTGAAACTGCTGGAGGAGGCCGTGCTTGAGGCGCGCGGGGAGGAGGCGCCGGCCGTGACCGACTGCACGGCCGATCTGGCGGTGCCGGCCGGGATTCCGGATGCGTATGTCCCGTCGCCGGGCCAGCGCATGGACCTCTACCGCCGCATCGCGGCCGTCCGGGACGAGGAGGACGCCTCCGATCTGCTCGACGAACTGCTCGACCGCTTCGGCGACGCGCCGGAGAGCGTGCAGGCCCTTTTGCAGATCGCGCTGCTGCGCGCCGAGGCCGCGTGCGCCGGGATCTTGGAGATCAGCCAGAAGGGGGAGCGGCTCCTCTGCAAGGTGGTCGCGCCGGACCTGCGGCGGGTGGCGCACCTCTGCGCCGCGCCGGATTACCGGGGCCGCGTGCTCTTTGGCGCCGGGGACAACCCGCATCTCTCGCTGCGGCTGCGCGCGCCGCGCGCCGTGCTGGCGGAGGCGCGGGCCTTCGTCACGGCCTACCGCACCGCCGGGGACACGCCTTGTTTGCCAAAATAACGTGATTCCCTCGACGGCTTTTGCGAGACTGCGCGTGGGACAAGCGGTAAAATGGAAGCAGAGACGCGCCGAAATTAAGTGGAGACGAAGGGGGACACATGTCCCGGGGAAACAGCGCGGGGGTGACGAAGGGCCCGCCGCGCCGGGAGGTGAAGCATATGGCGCCGCGCGCGCAGCGCGCCGGACTCCTGGAGAGCCGCCGCATCGCGTATTTGAAGATTGCCGCCATCGCGCCGAATCCGGCCCAGCCGCGCCGGTGGTTCGATGGGGCGGATCTGCGCGAGCTCTCCGACAGCATTGCCCAATATGGGGTCCTCCAGCCCCTCACGGTGCGCCGCGTCGCCGCCGGGTATGAACTGGTGGCGGGGGAACGGCGGCTGCGCGCGGCGGAGATGGCGGGACTCACGCAGGTGCCCTGTCTCGTGGTGGGGGTGAGCGCCGAGGAGTCCTCTCTCCTCGCGCTGGTGGAAAACCTTCAGCGGCGGGACTTGGACTTCATTGAGGAAGCGGAGGGGATCGAACGGCTGATCCGGGTCTACGGGCTGTCTCAGGAAGAGGTGGCCCGCCGGTTGGGCAAATCCCCGTCGGCGGTGTCAAACAAGCTGCGGCTGCTGCGGCATCCGCCGGAGGTGCTCGCGCTGCTGCGCCAGCACGCGTTGACGGAGCGGCATGCGCGGGTGCTGCTTCGGCTGGAGAACACCGCTGACCGCGTGCGGGCCATCGAACGTATGGCGCGGCTGAAGATGAATGTGGCGCAGGCGGAGCGCTACGTGGAGGGGCTGTTGGAGGCCCGCCCGGCCGCGCCCGCGCAGGGGAGCCGGGCTCACCCGCTGTATGTTTTCAAAGATGTCCGGCTGTTTTTGAACACACTCCGCCGCGCGGCCGACACCATGCGGCGCGCCGGCGTCGCCACCGACATCGACAGCCGCGAACTCGAAGACGCGCTGCTTCTCACCATACGCATCGCGCGAAAATCCTCCTAAATAGTAACTTATGGCCGCGAAGCGGCGATAAAAAAGCAAGCATTTGTGTTGTGGGCAGCCCACAACACAAATGCTTGCTTTTTGTTGCCGTTTCGCGGCAGCAAGGCGCTAAAAAGGTATACCTTTTCGACATACAGGCGGCGCGAGGCTTTCAGAAAACCTAGTCCAACTATATTACAAATTTTTTCTAAAGTCAATAGGCAATTTTGTAATACTTTCGAAAAATCCCTGCGCACTTGACAACATTTCCTATATTTACATGGGCAAAAATTACAAAAATGCTTCCCGCACGTCCGCTCGAAAAGGTATAGCATAACAAGTTTGCGCGGGCGTTGCTGAAGTCGTTGCGGCCCAGCGGATGCGGGGTCGGCGAGTGTACGGGTGCGGGGCGCGTGAGGTGTTCAGCACGGTTACTGAAAGTGGAAAACCCCCAGTGTTTCCCAAGCTTGTTCAGCCGCTTGGGGCGGCGTTTGCGTGGGCGTTGTCAGGGGTTTGGGAGAATGAATGCATGAAAAAGTACATACGGTTCTTATTCCTCCTCCTTGCGCTCTCCCTGTTGTTTGTCCCGCTGGCCGGCTGCGGTTCGGGCACGGACGAACCGGAGAGCGGCCTCGCGTCTTTATACAGCGCGGGGATTGATGAAGACGGTTTTTGGAAAGGGATCAAAGCGCTTGACTATGTTGAGAACTTCGATTATCGAGCGATGACCATCCCCGCTGACGCGCATCACGTTTCGGACGATGCCCTCCAATACCAGATCGATACCCTGATGGCCGGATACATGTCAAGAATCCAAATGATGGATCGCGCGGTCGCCGACGGCGACACGGTGAACATCGATTATGAGGGAAAGATAGACGGGGTTGCGTTTGAGGGCGGCTCGACCTTCACCGTGGGCGTGGATGTCACCATTGGAGCGACGGACAACACAGATGATACAGACAATATGTTGCGCTTTCTTGACGATTTTTTGAAACAGTTGATCGGGCAGATGCCCGGAAAAACAATTGATATTGAGGTCTCCTTCCCCGCCGACTATTATGAAGAGGCGCTGCGGGGCAAGAGGGCTGTGTTTGCGACGACCATCAACTACATTGTTGAAAGGGAAGAATTGACGGATGACTTTGTCGCGAAGAACCTGTCTTTGTCCAACGGCTGGACAACCGTTGAGGAAATGAGAACGGGTATGCGGGCGGACATACAAAAAAATCTCACGCAGCAATACATAGAGCAATTCCTCAGGACAGAGGTGCCCGTCAAATCCATTCCCGATCCGCTGATGGAGTACCAGGAGGCGATCCTGTTGAATGGCTACCAGGAATTGGCAGATTACAACGGGATGGAGTTGGCGGATTATCTGCAAAAATATGAGGGGTTCTCCGGGGTGGAGGAATGTATTGCGGACGCATACAACGACCTTGCGGAGAACGCGGCGTATTCCCTGGCCATCCAGGCCGTGGCGGAGGACGCGGACATTGCGGTAGGTGATGAGGATCTGACGGCGTATTCTTCCGAACACCTGTGGTCAAGCGACATTTCTATACAAGTGGAGTATTATGGCTTGCCTTACGTAAAGCAGGCGGTCCTTGCTCAGAAAGTTCTCGATTATATTGCGGAAAATGCCACGTTGATGTGATCAGAAAAACGGAAAAGGAATGGGTCTCAACCAATGAAAAAACATGTCTGCTGTTTGACGTCCAACGTGGGCTGCCGCCGCAGCACACAACCCAAATTTTTGTTTTTTGTTGCCGCGAAGCGGCAACAGGGTATTCTTTTTGCGGCGGTGCTCTTTTTCTGTTTGCTGAGCGCCTGCGCGGGCGAGGACGCGGACCCCGCGGCACTGAAGACATATGATTTTGGTCGAGATAAAGTCCCCAGCATCACCGCGGTGGTCGGTGAACGGACGGTCACAGAGGTGGCATCCGAGGGCAAAAATGAGTTTCCCAGCAAGCAATATACCTATCAGAGCAATTCGGTTGCCGACGACCTTTCCCAATATACACAGCTCCTGCAGGAGCAGGCGTGGACGACAACGGGGGATGGTTACAATCTGAAGGAGTCGCCGGGCAGCGCGCAGTTTGTCAAGGAATCCGCCGACAACGGACAGATTTTGATTCTGTTCATCACGTATGAGGAGAATCAATACGCGATTAAAGTCACAAAACTAGAAGCGCTGATCGACCACACATAGGCGTGCGCTTGAGGAGACAATAAGATGTTTATGCGAAAGAGAGCAATACGCCCATGCGCGCTGACGCTTGTCTTGCTTCTCGGCGTCTTTGGGGGCGTGGACCTCGCCGCGCTGGCGGCCGGCGAGGTGATGGTGCGGGTGAAAGACGTCAGCGTCAGCGCGGGGCAGACGGTCACGACGGAGCTGATCATGGAGGGAACGTTCGCGGCCTTCCAGGGGGTCCTGACGTATGACACCGGCGCGCTGACACTGGAAAAGATCGAGGCCACGAGTCTGCTTTCGGAAAGCATGACCATGTTCACGCAGGACGAGATCACCGGTGCATTTACAAACGGCTCCTTTGTCAGCGCGTCGGCCCATAACGCGGAGATAAGCGGCGCGGTGCTCACGTTTACGTTTCGCGCCGGGGACAACGCGGACGGAACCTATTCGTTTCGCGTAGAACAACTCCTGGTCTGTGACGAAGAGGGCGTGCCGCTCACGGTCAATGCCGCGGATACGATTGTGGTCCCGGTGACCCCGCCCTCGCCAACCCCGACGCCGGCCCCCGCGACCCGGGAACCGACACCGGCGCCCACGGCCCAGACGCCGACACCGGCGCCCACGACCCAGACGCCGACACCGGCGCCCACGACCCGGGCGCCGACACCGGCCCCCGCGGCCGACGGCCCGGCCCCCAATCCTTCCGACGGCAGCGGGCGGGTCATTCTCCCATGGGTCATCGCGGCCGCCGCGGTCGTCGGCGCCCTGCTGATCGCGGTCCGTATCAGGAAAAAAGAAAAGAGTAATAAAAGAAAAGAATAGAAGACGTAAAATGGCGGCGCACGAGCGGCAGAAATCAAGGGGGTGGACATGCAACCCGTATGACCCGGCAGCGCAAGATAAAGTATTGAAATGATGGGGGGCAAATCTGAGTGAATGGTAAGCTGTTGTAGTACCTTGTTGCCGCGAAGCGGTAACAAAAAAGAAGAATTTGGGTTGTAGGTTGCAGTTGCAACCCACGTTGGACGAGAAAAGAAGAGGGACGTTTTTGGTGATAATAAGGAAAAACAGGAGGACTTCGGAATGAAGAAGAAATCATTGTCATGTGCGCTGTCGCTGGCGCTGCTTTTGGCACTGCTCACAGGGGCGGCGTCGGCCGCGTCGGCAACCCTGTCGGCGGCCGACGTGCAGGCGAACCCGGGAAATACGGCCACGGTGGATGTCAGCCTCGACGGCGTGACGTCGGGACTGCAAATCACACTCGAATATGACCCGGAGGTGCTCACACCGGAGAAAATCGAGGCGGGACCGCAATGCCCCGACGGGTGGATGGTTGAAACCTCCGTCGACCTCACCATGGGTCGCTTTGTGGCCGTCTCAAACGCGCTCACGAATGAGACCATAAGCGGCGTTGTCGCGCGGTACACCTATAAAGTGAACGCGGACGCGGCGCTGGGCAGCTCGCCTCTGAAGGTGGTCACGGCCATTTTGTCGGATGACGGCGCCGACTTTGTCGCGACGGTGTCGAGCCACGGCTCGGTCACGGTGGTGTCCGGCAGTCCGGTCACCCCGGTCACCCCGGTCACCCCGGTCACCCCGAGCACCCCGAGCACCCCGAGCACCCCGAGCGGCGAATCTGTGGAGGATCCCACGACGCCGCTCGCCTCGCTCTTCCCGTTCACAGACGTCGCGGAGGACGACTGGTTTTACGGCGACGTGTATTACATGTGGGAAAACGGCCTGATGAACGGCACGTCGGACACATTGTTCAGCCCGGGCAGGACGCTGACGCGCGGCATGGTGGTCACCGTATTGTACCGCATGGAGTCGGAACCAGACGCGGACGGCTTGGGCCAGCCCTTCCCCGACGTCGCGGAGGGGATATGGTACACGGACGCCATCAAATGGGCTGCCGACAAAAAGATCGTTCTGGGCTACGGAAACGGCAATTTTGGTCCGGACGACGACATCACGAGGGAACAGACGGCGGCCATCCTCTACCGCTATCAGCAGTTCACCGAAAAAGCGCCGCCCAATGCGGTCGAGGAGATTACGTTTGCCGACGCGGGCGCCATCAGCGACTACGCGAAGGAGCCTGTGGGGGCGCTGGTCACGCAGGGCATCATCAACGGCAAACCAAACAACAGGTTCGACCCGCAGGGCGGCGCGACCCGCGCCGAGTTTGCCGCCATGCTGCACAGGTACGCGGCGGCTCTTGCAGTGGGGGGGGATGCGCTCAGCTGAAATGAAAAATATGATGGCGGAAGAAGGTGACGCCAAAAAGAGAGGAAGAGAGCAAAGAGCCAGTGCGAAACACTGGAAAAACCGTGATGATTGTTAAGGAGGAAGAATTCCATGAAGCGACTCATTGCGACCCTTTGCGCGGCTGTCCTTTTGGTGAGTGTGTGCGTCGTCCCGATGTACGCGGCTCCCGAAAATACGACATACCCGAACTACGCCAAGGTGCAGCTGGTTACGAACAGCAACGGTCTTGTCCTCGGCCGCAGCGTCGATACCGGCGTCCAGTTCATTTATGACCAGCCTTCCGGTTACATTTTCAAGGATCTCAACACAAACGGCAAAATTGACGTCTATGAGGACTGGCGTGAGGACATCGACACCCGCACGGCGGACCTGCTGTCGCAGATGCCGCTCACCCAGAAATTCGCCCTGATGGGCCACAACGGCACCAACCTCACCACCGGCAACCGCATGTCCGTGAACAGATCCATCGGCAAGGGCGCCCAGGCCGACGGCAACGCGGGCAACCTCCTGCAGAGGAACGCCGAGGCCACCACGTTTGGCATCCCCTACTCCTACAGCTCCGACCCGGTGCACACCGGCGTCCAAGACACGGGCTCCAACGACGAGGGCGGCGGCGGGACCGGCCACGCGCCCGTCACGACCATTTCCCGCTGGCCCAACACCCTCGGCCTGGCCAACTCCTTCAGCGCGGATCTCCACTACACCTTCGGCCAGGTGATCTCACAGGAATACAGGAACAGCCAGATCTTCCAGCAGCTCGGCCCGCTGATTGACCAGTCCACCCACCCGACCTGGAGCCGTATCGGCAGCGCCCTCACCGAGGACTACGATCTGCTCGTCGACCTGGTCCAGGCGGAGATCGCCGGCATGCAGACCACCGAGGGCGATCCCATCCCGGATTACGGCCTCCCGGAGGGCTGGGGCAAAGATTCCATCAGCGCCATGACCAAGCACCTTCTGGGCACCGGCTCGGGCGAGTTCGGCTATGAGGGCCATACGCAAATCGGCGGCTGGCTGGTCTACCCGGGCGGCGGCTATGAGAAGCTGATCAACACCGCGGCCGACGCCTCCGGCTTCGGCCTCTACGCGCCGCACTCCTCCAAAACCGCCAACGCGGGCATGACCGCGTACGGCATCGCGACCGGCAACGACGGTCTCGGCCAGGGCAACGGGTTCCTCGGCGACAAGCGCTTCTCCCTCGTCGGCGGCGGTTACAGCAATTTTGTGATGAACGAGTTCCTCAGAGAGGGCAGAAACTGGGACGGCATGATCACCTCCGACTGGGGCATCTATAGCGGCAGCGGCGCTTCCAACCATGGGATGCAAAACAAATTCGGCGTGACGGACGCCGTGCGTTACTTCGTCTCCTACATGTCCGGCATGTCCCAGACCGGCGGCGCCAGCAATGTCGCCACGTGTCAGCTGGCCTACGACATCGGCGTGAACGGCGACCCGACGCGCGGGATCCCCGCCTACGGCCAGGAATATATGGACGCGCTGGTCGACGCCAGGGCCGGCAACGTGATCAAGACCATCATGAAGTGCGGCCTGTTTGAAAACCCCTACTCCGACCCCGACAAGGCGGACGCGGAGAACGGCAGTTCCGAGCTGAACCAGATTGCCCTTGACGGGCACCATCAGTCCATCGTCATGCTCAAGAACCACGACAACCTCCTGCCCATCTCGATGGATACGACACAAAAGGCGTATGCCGTGGGCAGCTATTACGCCGGCGGTTCAAGCGGCTATGGCGCGCAAGGTCATGACTACAGAAACCTCCCCGAGATGGTCGGCCGCTTCTACGACACAACGACCGATCCGGACGAAGCCGATTTCGGCGTCGTGATGCTCGCCGGCCCGAACAACGGCAACGGCACCGCGGGCCGGGCCCAGACCGCCCAGTTTGCCCCCTATACCAAAACAGTCGGGCGCGAAGTTTCCATTGGCGGTTACTGGTACCACGCCGACGGATCCATCGTCCAGGCGTATGAGATCCCCAACCCGGACATCGGCGACTACAAGGAAAACATGTCCAACATCGGCTTCCCAAACACCAGCCCAGACTATGCGTCGGTTCTGGACTATCTTCTCAAGGCCAAAGAGGCGCTGGGCGACAAGCCGATCGTTCTCATCCTCAACTACAGAAACGCGATTGTGCCCGCGGAATTTGAGCCCCTTGTAGACGCGATTCTCGTGGGCGTGGAGACAGCCCAAGAGGCGTTCCTGGATGTCATCTCCGGCAAATATGAGCCCACCGGCATGCTGGCGGTCACTTTCCCGCGGAGCATGGAGCACATCGAGTTGTCCGCGGAGGACGTTCCGGACACCACGCCCTATGTCGACGCCGACAACAACGTCTATCAGTTTGGGTTCGGCCTGAACTACAGCGGCAGAATCACGGACGAGCGCACCGAGAAGTACTTGGGCCTCAAGGCCATCCATGAGGTCGAGCTGCTGGGCGACGGCACGGTCAAAGTCCCGATTGAACTGCTCAGTTACAAGTACGGCCCGACCGGCGTGACCGCGACGGTCTACTATGACAAGGCCGACCTGACCCTTGTGGGCTTCGAACCCGCGGCCCGCTATCTGCTCGTGGGCAACGGCGATCGGTTCACGTTTGCCAACGCGACCGCGATCACGACAAACACGGTGATCGGCTACGCGATCTTCAAGGCCGCGGACGGCGCCGACTTCGACGCCTCCAAGGTGAGCTTCGCCATGGACGGCGTGGCGTGGGATATCGACAACAATCCCACGATGGCCCGTTTCAACGACGCGGAGGTCAGCCATGTCGCAACCCTCGGCGACGTGAACCAGGACGGGGTTGTGGATGTCAGAGACGCCGTTTTGCTGCTCCGGTATCTGGCGGGCAATGAGACGCTTTCCGCGGCGCAGCTCACGGCGGCCGACGTCAACCTTGACAAAAATGTCGCGGTTTCCGACGTGGTGCTCATCATGCGGATGACCGTGGCCTGACCCTTGTTATCACTTATTGGATAGCATGACGCAGAGAGGGTTGCGGAATATATTTCCGCAACCCTCTCTTGGCGGAGCGCGGCGGCGCTCCGGACCAGCTCTCGGATTTCCCCGCAAAACGGGGTTTGGCGAGGCGCGCGCGCCGGTCAGCGCCAATTGGCGCCGCGCTGTTCGAAATAGGCCTTGGGGTGGCTGCAGGTCGGGCACTTTTCGGGGGCGGTGAGACCCTCGTGGATGTGGCCGCAGTTGCGGCAGATCCAATAGATCTTCTCGCCTTTCCGGAAGACAAGGTCGTTTTCCACGTTGGCGAGGAGGGTCAGGTAGCGCTGTTCGTGTTCCGCCTCGATGGCGGCCACTTTGTCGAACAGAAAGGCGATGTCGGCAAAGCCCTCCCGACGGGCCTCCTCGGCGAAGGTCTTGTACATGTCGGTCCACTCGTAGTGTTCGCCGGCCGCGGCGTCCCTGAGGTTTTCCGCCGTGCCGGGGACACGACCGCCGTGCAGCAGCTTAAACCAGAGTTTCGCGTGTTCTTTCTCATTCTCCGCGGTTTCCAAAAAGAGCGCCGCGATCTGTTCAAAACCATCTTTTTTGGCCTGTGAGGCGTAATAGGTGTACTTGTTGCGGGCCTGGCTCTCGCCGGCAAACGCGGTCTCCAGGTTTTTTTCGGTGTTGGATCCTTTCAATTCGGGCATGTACATGCATCCTTTCCCTAACGCGGGTTGCATCCGCAACCCAGATTTGGTTTTTTGCTGC
>JAIRML010000210.1 GCA_031258665.1 Oscillospiraceae bacterium
CACATTCTCGTTTCGCACGAGTTCAATGGCCTGCGGACCGCTGGTCACGCAGTCCACCCGCATGCCGTAGGCCTTCATCATGCCCTTGGCGACATCCAAGTTGGTGGACACGTCGTCCACCACCAGCACCTTGGCGTAGGGCAGCTTGATGCGTACCAGCTTCGCGTTGTTCGTGCGCTTTTGTTCCAGGTATTCAAAGTGCTCCAGATGCTCCGTCACACTTCGCCCAATCGGCACATCTGTCACAAACCCCTGCCGGAAGCGCACGGAAAAGACGCTGCCGCTTCCATATTCGCTCGTCACCGTGATACGACCGTCCATCATCTCCGTGACCCTCTTGGTGATGGCGAGGCCCAGCCCAGTGCCCTCAATGGTGCGGTTGCTCTTGGTGTCCACCTGGTTGTAGTCGGAAAATAGTCTTTCTACATCTTCCGGACGGATGCCGATGCCGGAATCTTTTACGCTCGATATGAGCCAAATGTTCTCGCCGTCTCTCTCGCAGGAAAGGCGCCACTCCACGGTTCCCTCTTTTGTATATTTGAACGCGTTGCTGAGCAAGTTGTTGAAGATGCCCTTGACTTTCAGCTCGTCCCCAAAAATCCGGCTCGGCAGCTCCGGGTCTATGATCGGAACGAAGCGGATGGACTTGTCTCCGATGCGTATGATGTTCAAAGAGATCGTGTCGTTGATCATGCTGGGGACATCGTATTCAACCGGAATGAGCTCAAATTTCCCAGACTCAATCTTGGAGATATCCAAAAGGTCGTTGACGATACCAAGCAGGGTGGCGCCGGAATTGTGTATCTTTTCCAGATTCTCCCGAATCTCCCCATCCGCGGTTTCCTCGTTGAGAATCAACTCGGAAAGGCCGATGATCGCGTTGAGCGGCGTGCGCATTTCGTGGCTCGTATTGGCCAAAAAGCGGCTTTTGGCCTCGGAGGCATTCTTGGCCACTTCGTTCAATTCAGCAAGCCTTTCGTTTTGTTCGTTGATCTTGTTGAAGGGCTTCGCCATGCTGCCCGAGAGCAGCAGAGACGCCAAAAGGCCCAGTGCCAAGAAGATGAGCGCGGCAAACACCAGTCCCTGCTGCACGCGCGCGGCCGGGCTCTCCGGAAGCGGCGCCGCCACACCCAGCACCCACCCCACCCTCGACTCCGTGATCGACGTGTAGAAGCAGATGCGTTCGACGCCCTGGTAATCATACTCCCCTATGCCGCGGCCTCCCAGGATCATCTTGGTGAAAAACGCCCCCATTTGCCTGATGCTCGGGTCCGCTTTGGCCTCTTCGATGTAGTTGCGACGTTCCTCCACCATGAACGGGCGGATGTTCGCGATCATGGTGCCTTCTCCGTCCAGAATGAAAATATTCCCTGTCTCCCAGATCTGGAAGTCGGACAGCAAGTTGCTGAACAGGTCGCCGGGCACCGTTGCGGACAGCACGCGCGCGCCCATCGGCACACAGACGTCAAACACAAGTACCCCGCTTGGGTCGCGCCTGGTCGTTGAGATGACAGATTCCCCCGCAAAGGCCTTTTCTATGGAGCTGCTGCCGAGCAGGCTGAGCGGCGCCGGCGTCAGGCCGGAGGCCGCCACGATGCCCCTGCGGTCAAACACTGTCAGCGCCATGAACATCTCGTAAGAGTCCAGCTGATCCGCCAACAACAGTTCCAGATCCTCATCCGGCATGTTCAGCAGGTACTGCGACACAGAAAAGACATCGGCTTTCAGCAGCGCGATCTTGGTGCTGATCAACTCATCCGCGATGTCGCCGATCACTTCTATGTCGCTTTTCACCGTTTCGACAAGGTTACTTTGCGTGAAGATGAGACTCATGCCCAAGTTGGCCAGCGTGATGACCATCACAATGAGCATGATGACGAGAATGATTTTGACACGAATGGGCATAGTGCGTTCCTCACTCATCCCGTGCGGCCGCGGAAACTGGCGCCGCTGGGCCGCCGCGGTAATTTCAAAAGTTTTCCAGCTTGTATCTTCTATAATATCGAAAGAAACAGGGAGAGAATTTATCTCTCCCTGTTTCCATTCATTTTTTCCGGGGGGCGCCTCTCGAAATTTCCGCGGCAAACTCAGCGGTGAACCGCCGTGTCGATAGCTGCTTCAGGGTACGCCGAAAGTCTGGGCAGAGCCACGCCGCGCAGGAATTCTTCCACCTGCGCCGGCGCGCGGCCCACATAGCGTTCCGGCGCCAAACCGGCTTCGATCTCGGCCATGGTGAGCCCAAAGGCCGGATCGCCGGCGATGCGGGCCGTCAGGTCGTTTGGTTCGCCCCGGTCCTTCACCGCGCGGCCGGCCTCGATCGAATGCACCCGGATGCGCTCGTGCAGCGCCTGCCGGTCGCCGCCGCGCGCCACCGCGTCCATCAGGATGTTTTCGGTGGCCATGAACGGCAGTTCCGCCCCGATGTGCCGCCGGATCACCGGCTCGTGCACCGTGAGCCCACGCGCCACATTGTCGTAAAGATTTAAAATGGCATCCACCGCCAAAAACGCCTCCGGCACAGCGATGCGCTTGTTGGCGGAATCGTCCAGTGTGCGCTCAAACCACTGGGCCGAGGCCGTCATCGCCGTATTCAGCGCATCTACACAGACATAGCGCGCCAGCGACGCGATCCGCTCGCAGCGCATGGGGTTGCGCTTGTACGGCATGGCGGAGGAACCGACCTGGGCGGCCTCAAAGGGTTCCTCGACCTCTTTGAGATGGGACAGCAGCCGGATGTCGGAGGCGAACTTCGCCGCGCTCTGCGCGACCCCGGAGAGCGTGTCGAGCACAAAAGCGTCCACCTTGCGCGAATATGTCTGCCCAGAGACGGGCACAACGCCGTCGAAGTCCAGCGCCCGGGCAATCGCCGCCTCCAGTGCCCGCACTTTGCCGTGGTCGCCGTGGAAGAGCTCCAAAAAGCTGGCCTGTGTGCCCGTTGTGCCCTTGGAGCCAAGCAGTTTGAGCGTACCGATCCGGTACTCCAGTTCATCCAGGTCCTGCAGCAGGTCGTAGAGCCACAATGTCGCGCGCTTGCCCACCGTGGTCAGCTGGGCCGGCTGGAAGTGCGTGAACCCCAACGTGGGCATGTCTTTATATGTCTCGGCAAAACGCGCGAGCGCGCGCGCCGCACGCACCACTTTGTCCCGCACAAGGCGCAGCGCGTCGCGCATGAGCAAAATGTCCGTGTTGTCGCCCACGTAGCAGCTTGTGGCGCCCAGATGGAGGATCGGCCGCGCGAGCGGGCACTGCTCCCCGTAGGCGTGGATATGCGCCATGACGTCGTGGCGCAGGCGTTCTTCCCAGTACGCGGCCCTGTCGTAGTTGATCTCATCGCAAAAGCGTTCCATCTCGTCGATCTGCTCCTGTGTGATCGGCAAACCCAGCGCCCGCTCGGCCCGCGCCAGCGCGATCCACAGCCGCCGCCAGGTGGAAAATTTCACATCGGGAGAAAACAGGCGCAGCATGGCGCGGCTTGCGTAGCGCTCCGCCAGAGGGCTCTCGTAACGGTCTCGGGCGCTCATGAGTCCATCGCCTCCAGCCGCTTCTCGAGATACGCCAGCTTGGCGCAGAGGCAGAGCAGTTCCATGGAGACGCGCAATTCGCCGACCGGCGGATACGTGGGCGCGATGCGCAGATTTGCGTCCTGCGGGTCGCGTCTGTAAGGCCAGGTCGCGCCGGCCCCCGTCATGATGACGCCGGCCTCCCCCATCAGCGCGACGGTACGCCGCGCGGTGCCGGGCGCGAGGTCCAGGCTGATGAAGTACCCGCCGCGGGGCGCGTACCACGTGGCAATGCCCGAGAGCCCCTCCGAGAGCACCCGGTCCACGGTCTCAAACTTGGGCCGGAGGAGGTCCGCATGGAGACGCATGTGGGCGCGCACACCGCCGATGTCTCCGAAATAGCGCACATGGCGGAGCTGGTTCAGCTTGTCGAAGCCGATGGTCTGAAAAAAGATCGCCTGTTTGATATGCGCCAGTGTCTGCGGCCCCGCCGCGAGCGCGGAGATCCCCGCGCCGGGGAACGTCACCTTGGAGGTGGACGCGAACTGGATGACGAGTTCGGGGTGGCCCGCCCGCGCGCAGGCCCCCCAGATGCCGGCGAGCGCCGGCGCGTCCTCGTAGAGCGCGTGCACCGCGTAGGCGTTGTCCCAAAAAACACGAAAATCAGACGCGGCGGGGGTGAGCGCCGCGATGGCGCGCACGGTTTTGTCGCTGTATACGTAGCCCTGCGGGTTGGAAAATCTCGGAATGCACCACATCCCTTTGACGGCCGGGTCGGCGACGAGGGACCGCACCGCGTCCATGTCCGGACCGTCCGGACGCATGTCCACGGGGATCATCTCGACGCCGAAGTGTTCACAGATGGCGAAGTGGCGGTCATAGCCGGGCGACGGGCAGATAAACTTGACACTCCCCTGCCCCATCCACGGCCGCGCGCCGCCGCCCATGCCGTGTGTCATGGCGCGGGCGACGGTATCGAACATCAGGCTGAGGCTGGAGTTGCCGCCCACAATCACGGTTTCCGGCGGCGTGTCCATGATGTCCGCCATGAGCGTCCTGGCCTCCGGCAGCCCGCCCGGCGTTCCATATGTGCGGGTTTCGACCCCGCCGATCTTGCATTCTTCCCCGCGGGTGACGGCGGTGAGCAGCCCGTCGGACAGATCAAGCTGATCGAGCCCGGGCACCCCCCTGGCCATATTGAGTTGCAGGCCCCTTTGTCTGTAACTTTCATACATCTTTTGCAGTTCCGTCTGCTGCGCGCGCAGATCTTCCCCACTCAGTTCCGACCAGGCCGGCACAATCATCTCTCCTCAATATTTTGTTGCCGCGAAGCGGCAGCAAAAAGCAAGAATTTGGGTTGTGGGCTGCAGGTGCAACCCATGTCGGGATACCAAGACCCGCGGGCCCGGGCGGGCCCTTTTGAAAGTCCGAGGGCATTCAACTTGCATATCACTATCATATGCCATGAACAAGGAGATGTCAATTGGGTACTTCTAAAAACTTCTGCCGGACGCGGTCACATCTCAGCCGTCTCGATCGTGCCGCCGCCCAGGACGGTGTCGCCGTCGTAGATGACAACGGCCTGGCCGGGGCTGACAGCCCGTTGGGGCGTGTCGAAGGACACCCGCAAGGTGTCCTCATCCAACTGACGGACCGTCGCCGGCTGCTCCGGCTGTTTGTATCGGATCTTGACCCCGGCCCGGACGGGGCCGTCCAGCCGGTCCGCCGCGATCAGATTGATGTCCCGCGCCAGAAGCGCTCGCGCGTAAAGCGCCTCCGACGGGCCCACCACCACGGTGTTGTCCGCCGGATACACCCCGCACACGTAGTACGGCCTTTCGCCCACAAGGCCAAGCCCCCGCCGCTGCCCCACCGTGTAGCGGATGACCCCTCTGTGCTCCCCCAGGTCGCGGCCCTCCGTGTCGATGAACCGGCCCGCCTCACAGGCACGCCCGGTACAGGATTCGATGAACCGCGCATAGTCGCCGTCCGGCACAAAACAGATGTCCTGGCTGTCCGGTTTGCCGGCGTTGACAAAGCCCTGCGCCCGCGCGATCTCTCGCACCTCGGCCTTGTGGAGCGCGCCGAGAGGCAGGCGGGTGTGCGCGAGTTGGGCCTGTGTCGTCGCGTAGAGCACGTAGCTCTGGTCCTTGGCCTCATCCAACCCCTTCTTCAGCAGGTACCGCCCGCTGCCGCCGTCGTACTCGACGCGGGCGTAGTGACCGGTCACCACACTGCCTCTCCCCATCTCCCGCGCCCGCCGCAGAAAACGGTCAAATTTGAGAAACCGGTTGCAGTCGATGCAGGGGTTCGGCGTCCGGCCGCTCCGATATGATTTTACAAATTTTTCCACAACCTGCGCGGCAAAGCTGTCGGCAAAGTTGAACACATAAAATGGGATGCCCAGCCGAAAGGCCACGGCGCGCGCGTCCTCGGCATCCGCCAGCGTGCAGCAGCCTCTGTCCCGGCCCCGGCCGATGTCCTCATTGTGATACAGCTTCATCATCGCGCCCGCGCAGTCGACGCCGGACACTTTGGTGAGCCACGCGGCCACGGAGCTGTCGACGCCTCCGCTCATCGCGATGAGCGCACCGCCGCCCTCCGCCGGCCGGCCGATGTCTTCCCTGTTCATCTGTGCCTCCTGTCCAACGTGGGCTGCACCCGCAACCCACAACCCAAATTCTCGTTTTTTATTGCCGCTTCGCGGCAATAAGGTACCAACGTGGGCTGCACCCGCAACCCACAACCCAAAAATAAACAGTGCAACGTCTCCTCAAAAGTTGTAGAATAATGTTACCCCACACTCAACCCAACTAAGAGAGGACGTTGCACCGTGGATACATTATCACATAGATTTAGAGGAAAAGTCAAGGGGGTTCTCGAAGGATTCAGGGCAATCGCATAAAAAACGACAGACAGGCAAGGGCGGCTGGAACGCAGAGCTTTAACCATTTAACTTCATAACAGTTTAATACGCGGCGCCGCGCTTCACGACGATGAGCGCGGCGCTATTTTATTCAGCGCTTTAGTCGCGGCCTCACAGCTGGGCCAACGCGTTGGCGATGTCGTCGCCCTGTTTGATCTCGCAGAACGCAAAGGGCGGCCTCCTCCACGGCGACGACGCTCCTTCGGGGGGCGTGTAGACGACGCCGGGCCCTATACCCGCCTGCCCTCTCAGCCGGTCCAGTGCGTCCGGCAGCCCCTCGGGCAGCATCGCCGTAAAGACCACCACATCGGCAAACGAGTGATCGGCCGCCAACGCGCGCAAAAGCTCTGTCAGAGAATCCGCCGCGTCAAAGGGCAGAGCGGCCAAATGGCGAAGCAGATGATCAAAGGACGGCTTGTCCGACTGTTCCAACCGGTGAACACGCCCCTCCGCCCGGTGGACAAGGCAGGCGCGCACATTGTGCTCCAGACAAAAGAAGAGCACCGACGCCGCGCACTCCACCATCCGGTCGACCACTTCCAGCGGCGAACCCGCGCCCTCGTACGGCGGCGGCGCCGTGTCCAGCACCAGCAGAAGCTCCGGGTCGTTCTCGTCCTCATAGAGCCGGGAGATCATCTCTCCTTTTTGCGCCGAGAGCTTCCAATGGATCCGGTGCATCGGGTCGCCGTATTGGTATGCTCTCGTGTCGCTGACCGTGGACACATCGTCGCCGATCCGATTTGTGTGACGCGGCCGGGTCTGGGCCGCAAGGGCGGCAACGCGCCGGCACCGCGGCAGCGGATGCACCCGCGGGCAAACCGTGAGCGCCATGGGCGGCGGCGGGGGCAGCGGCAGCGCAAACAGCCCCAGTATGTCCAGCGCGCGCGCGGCAGGCGCCGCGATCTCATACAGACCCCGATACGGGAACCCCGTGTTTACCGACAGACGTAGCGCCCGGCCGGAAGACAGGCGGCCGGTGACGCAGTCCGTCTCAGCACTCTCCCCAGAGAGTGCCGGCGGACGTCCGGCCAACACAACAAAGAGAGCCGCCGGCAGGCGGTTCCCGTTCACGAGTCGCATCTCATACCTGGTCTCCGTCCCCTTGGGAATCACCGTCTGCGCGAGCTGGTGGGCGACCATAAAACGCCGCCGGGCGAACAACAAGTGCAGCAGGGAGATCGGCGGCAGCGCGAGGCACAGGAAAAACAGCGTACGCATCACCCGCCCACCGACAAAAGCCACGCCGAAAAACGCGACGGTGAGCAGGACAAGGTAAGACACGCGCCGCGTGAGCGGCCTATTTTTTTGTCTATGCGCCATGGGCCCGCACCACCGGCACAGGGATCTGGCGCAGGGACTCCGCAACCAGCGCCTCCTGCGTCTGCCCGTGCAAGCGCGCCTCCTGGCGTAAAATCAGCCGGTGCGCCAGCGTCGGCACCGACATGGTTTTGACGTCGTCCGGCAGCACAAACCCGCGCCCCTGATAAAATGCGCTGGCCTGCGCGGCCCGAAACAGCGCCAGACTGCCGCGGGGGCTGGCGCCCAGTTCGATATCCGGATGCTCGCGCGTACGGCGCGTAAGTTCGACAATGTAGCGGTACACACTGTCTTCCACATATACCCGCCGCACCATCTCCTGCAGGGCTACGATGGTCTTGCCGTCGGCCACGGGCGACAGGCTGCGCAGCGGATTTTGTGCGCTGAACCGCTTGAGAATCGCCACCTCTTCGTCGGCCTCCGGATATCCGAGCGAGATGCGCATGAAAAAACGATCGATCTGTGCCTCCGGCAGCGGATAAGTCCCCACATATTCGGCGGAATTCTGGGTGGCCATGACCATAAAGGGCGGCCCCACCGGGTAGGTGACGCCGTCCACGGTCACATGGCACTCCTCCATCACTTCGAGCAAACTGGCCTGTGTCTTGGGCGAGGTGCGGTTGATCTCATCGGCCAACACAAAACAACTCATGACCAGACCGGGTTTGAACTCAAATTGCCCGCTTTTCTGGTTGAACATCGAAAACCCCGTGATGTCCGACGGCAGGATATCGGGGGTGAACTGAATGCGACGGAAGGAACAGTCGACAGACCGCGCCATGGCGGAAACCAGCGTTGTTTTCCCGACGCCGGGCCTGTCTTCAATGAGCACATGTCCCTCGCACAGCAAGCTGAACAGCATGAGCTCCGCCGCTGTCCTCTTGCCCACGATGACCCGAGAAATGTTATCGACAACAGCGTGCATCACGCTCTGGGGCGTTGGCATGAATGAGTTCCTCCCAACGTGGGTTGCATCGGCAGCCCACAACCCGAATTCTTACTTTTTGTTGCCGCTTCGCGGCAACAATGATTCCACTGCAAAAAAGCTAAGGAACGGATTGGATATACTGAATATTGTGTCACTGCTTTGGTAATGACACAATATTCAGTATAAAAGCCCTCATATTTTTGCAGTAAAATCAACAATGCCTGTGACACATATGTCACCCGCCGTGGACGACGGGGACCTCAGTCTCCGGTTCCGCGAAGGACGGGCCAAAATCTTCAAACCCCTCAAAGCTCTCGAAGGGGAAGATGTCCTCAAAGGGAAAATCTTCGCCAAAAGAGAAACCATCTTCAAACGGGAAATTGGAGTTCAATAGGACCACCTCCGCAATCAGCCATCTCGTCTCGATCTTTTCAAATCTCACCTCATAAAAAGCCGAGAGCTCCACGAGGACATTCATGGTCATGGCCATGGTTCCGACCGCCGAAACTTCGTCGTCGGCGACGGAGAGGTCGTCCAA
The DNA here is from genome assembly GCA_031258665.1 of Oscillospiraceae bacterium. Classification (GTDB taxonomy): domain Bacteria; phylum Bacillota; class Clostridia; order Oscillospirales; family UBA929; genus JAIRTA01. The sequence continues at coordinate 9,210 of JAIRML010000210.1, forward strand.
TGTGAGCGTCGCGTTGTTAAAAATGGCGACGGTGTCGATCAAATCTTCCATGTTGCCGTCGGCCCGCGCAAGCAAATCGGGGGTCAGGCAGGCCTCCACAGCCTCATAGTCGCCCGCTTTGAGCGCGGCGGTGAAGTCCTCAAAGAGCGCCTCAATCTCCTTTCCAGCCCTCTCGGGTCCGGAGTTCAACAAACCGCCCCGATAGAAGAACCCGAAGTAAACGCCGGCCCCCAACAGGGCCGCGCCGAGCAGGCAGAAAAGAATGACGCGTAGCGTCTTGGGCTTTTTGGCCGGTCGCGCGGCCGGTGGTCCGTACAGAGCGGCTCCGGGCTGCACCTGCCAGGCGGGCTGCCCCGGCGAGGCCCATGGGGGCGGCGCGGCGGGCTGCCCCGTGGGGCGGTCGGTCGGTATCGGAGCGCGCGGCGGGCCGTAGGGCGGCTGTCCGTATGGGCCGTGAGGCGGCGGCCCATACGGGCCGTAGGGTGATGACCCATAGGGGCCGTGGGGAGGCGGCCCGTAAGACGGTGGACAATTCGAAGGCGGTGGCCCATAGACCCCATAGGGGCCATACCCATAGGGGGGGTACCCGCCATGCCACGGCGACGGGGGCGACGCCCACCCGGGCGGCGGCGGAGCCGCCTGATTGGCGGTTTCCGGTGGTGGCCATCCCGAAGCCGGCGGCGCCCACGCGGGCGGCTCATCCGCCTTCGGCGCCTCCGCCACGGGCGCCGAAGGCGCCCACACGGGCGGCTCGTCCGCCTTCGGCGCAGATGCCGGCGGCGTTTGCGGCGCGCCGCACTGGGTGCAAAATCTCTGCCCCTCCCACAGAGGCTCTCCGCATACTGCACATTGCATAACCCATCTTCCTCTCAATCGCGGTTCATTGGATTTTGGCAACCGTCCCGCCGCCGGCGCGCCTCTTTTTTCTCTGGCCACCGGCCGGGTTCTTTCCTCCCAACGTGGGCTGCCTCCGCAGCCCACAACGCAAATTTTTGTTTTTCGTTGCCGCTTCGCGGCAACAAGGTATTAATGACGACAACGTTTTGATGCGACAATAACACCTTAACACATTTATCTTTTCGTTGAAAGTGTTTTGCCCAAATTCCGCAAAAAACTTTCATACTGTCCTCTCCGGCCGCGCCGACCAGGTCAGTCGAGGCAGCGTCTCCCGCCAAAGATGGCGCGCCGGTTTGCCAAACATGGGCCGCGTCAGGCCCATGTCTCCATAGGGCAGCCGAACACTGCAAACGCCCGCGCACCGGGGCGCCAGCTGACCGGGGTTCCAAAAAATCACAATCTCGTCCGGCGTCAAATAGAATCGCTCCGCCGCGAAAAAACGCCGCGCCCGCGCGGGAAAGTCCTCGTAGAGCGGCGCGCCCGCCCGGCGCTGGGCGACCAGCGTATCGACCGCCGCCGCAAGCAGGCCGGCACGCGCGCGCCGGCACCGGCCCAGCAGATCGCGCAGCGCCACCGGGCAGCCGTCACAGAGGTTCCATGTCTCCGCGGCGCGCCATACGGCGCCCGCGCCGGCGTCCGCCTCCTCCGTGTAGTCCCGGTACAGAGACAACACGCCATCCGTCAATAGGGTGACTGTGTAAGACAGCGCCACCGTGGCGGGCGCAAAGGGCGCCCTCTGCCCAACTGCCGCGCAATACAGGCGCACCGCACGGCGGCGCAGCGGCCGGCGGACGTCCCGCTCCAAGCAGTCGGCCAACCGCCGATAACACCGGTCGACGCGGCGGCCCCCGCGCGGCCACGCGCGCGCCGCCCCCCGCGGCACCGACAACTCATAACAAAGGACGATCGGCGCCGTCCCATACGAGAGTGCGGCACGGCGCGTGTGCGCCGACAGCACCCCCTCCCGCCGAGTCTCCCGCGTCTCCCGCATCAAATCGACCCTCTCCCGCCCGGTTTTTCAAAGCATTTCATCTTATGAGGCGGGTACGTTTTTTGTGAAAACGCCCGAGGCGCCCATTTACTTTTACAGAGTAATGCGATAAAATACCACCGGGGCACCTCCCACGCGGGTCGCCTCCACAGCCCGCAACCCAAATTTTTG